>JANLUX010000335.1:0-6990 GCA_031363705.1 Bacteroidota bacterium | reverse complement strand
TCTTCAAACTTTGGTTTTCTTCTTCTGCTTAATAGCGGCAGCACGTCTTCAATATCCTTGTGTCGCAAACTCCTTAATAGATAAATTGCCTTACCTCCAAAAAATGGATTTTTGTAAAGCATTCCATCCATTTGTTCGAGTGTTGAGGCATCGGGAATTAAACCTTGTGCATAATAGGTCATATATGTTTCGAGTGCAAACTGTTTGTTTTGTTCAATGACATTTGGGTCAACCAATGAACTCAATTTAATTGAAGAACCTATGAAATCTCCTTTTGCAGCCAAGGTATCAGCCGCTATCAGGCTTCCGATATTAGTCTCTGTCAAACTATCGAATTCTGCAACATAGGGAGCATCGTTAAGGGAGCCTGTGTAGAGTAATGAAGTGTCCTTTACAGCAGCAGAAAAAAAAGATTGCTTTGCATTGTATAAAAATTCTGGTTCAACTTCGTTAAAATAAGCACTATCACCCACCGCACCCGCATACAATTCACTGCGCATCATGCTCATCATCATTAAAGGAGGACTGCAATCAGAAGTTGTATTAGAACAAGAGGGTAAAAAAATATTAAACGCCAATGCAGGACTAATCGGAACAGGGCTAAACTCACTACTTACTGTGCTATCATACACCCAATTAAAAAAGCTAAATATATCATATTTTCCTGTTATTTTATACCCATTTGGATTTTGAATATTCACCCATTTATTGTTCCAGCTTTCACTTGTAGAATCTACACCTGTCCAATTTCCCTGGTCAGTTAAAATATTGCTTACACCATTTGTATCAAGCCACACTCCTGAATAACATTCTTTCATGGTATTGCAGATAATATTAACCGTGCTGCAATCTTCCTTAGTTCTTATCCCTGCCCCCAGCTTATCAAGCGAGTTTTCTTTAACGTAACCCCGCTTGCTTTCTTCGAGGGCAATACCCTGTACTATATTGCTGTAATCCGTCAAGTTATCACCTTTAGTCCACTCAGCGGTGTTATTGAGAATATTAAAATCATTACAATTTACCAGCTTGATGGCACGGTAGGATGCAGTGTCAAGCTGGTCAACCGAACGGGTAAGCATTAATTGGTTGCCTTCTATATTGGCCCCGCCTTTGTCATAAACTAATATTCCACGGTTACAATCTTTAATGGTGTTATTAAGAATATAAAGATTGCTCTTAAAGAACGTCAGGTCCCAAATGCCGATGCCCCAGGAGTCTGCTTCAGTCATTTTTCCATCACTGTCATAAGCAGGGGTAATGGAATTGTCCTCGATATCAATATCGGTTTCCTCGGGATTGCAGGTAATGGAGTATGGGTGCCTATCGAAACTGCAACCCTTTACTGTAACCACTCCATTGGAGGTATGGTAAAAGCCGTAAGTGGCATTTTTGTAGGCGCAGGTGTCAGCCTCTATGGTTCCTTCACTTGCATAAGTATGAAAATAGGTAGTTACTGATGGGTTTTTAAGCAAACCGGAGCAGTCGAACACGCAGTGGCTCAGGGTGGTCACTCCAGAAGTGGTTTCGATAGATGATTCGTTTTTGTCGAATAAGCTGTAACTTGTATTTAAAGTGGCGCCTACCAGGTTGAGCGCAATAAAGGCATCCTGTATGGAGCTGCTATCAATATTCAACTGCTTATCGTCACCTGTGTTATATACTCCTACCCACATGGAGTCACAGGCTGAAAAATTACTCTCATTTATTGTGAGTGTGACCGGACTGCCTGACTGAATTGAAATTTCAGAGTTGCTGTCCATTGTGAACAAACAATCATCAATGGAGGCATCTGCATCTACGGTGAGAGTTGCCCCCGGTTCGGCATATACTCTTATACCGCTTATGCTGCTGCCGCCAAATACGTTACTGAAAGTATTAGTGATGTTGTTGGTTGCATAAATAACGGTATCGTAACCGCAAGGATCAGGAACGGATGGCTGGTAAGCACCTGATTCTTGTGCAATATAGACACTGTCTAATTCTAAATAAGTATTAAATGGAACAATGGTCAACTGGTAATGTCCTTCATCATGAAGATCAGTAAACCTAATCTGTGAGCCGCTACAGTCATCTTTTCCATACCATACCCAGCGATCATCATTAACACAATTTACTTTCCAATTACCTACGGTGGTGCTGTCGCCCAGGTTAGTGAGTGTAAGATTAAAGCCAGAGATTGTACCGTTGTGCTTAATTCTTGCCTTTATAAAAAAATTATAATCATTGGAAACGGCATCAGCCCGGGGTTGAAACGCATATTCCAACGGGGCTGGAGTGTCGTAGCTGACATAGCTGGTAAAGTCGGTAAAATTTGCGTCCGTTATTGGGTCGATGCTGCCGGGTTTCTCTGTCTTAATATGGACACCTGGCAAGGGATTTTTGGAGGAGCTGGCTTCAACGTTGTCCATCACCTCAGCTTCAAAACTAAAATCTTTGCTCCAACGTTCAGGATGAATCCACTCATGCCATCCGTCCACCTGCCAAAAGGTTTGATGATCCACATCCGTGTTATCAAAAATGTAAGTGCTGCCCTGCCTGCGGATTGGGAATGTAACAGGTATTGCTGTAGCACCTGAATCATTACTTTTCAATTGGATTGTAACTGTAGTATCTAATCCAAAAGTACCAATAAATGCTGAGGTAGATTGCAAGGTGCCGGTTATTGCATATGCCGTAGTATCATTCATTTTACGAATCACCACTAATTCAGTGGGACGGCCTGTATTAAATCGAAAACCGGTGCGGTAATCAGATCCATATGGATTAGTAACACCAAGATTAAGGGGGTAATCCCCATAAAGCAGGTGTCCTTTATCAATAAAGTCATAAAGCCTTGTATTGACAGCCTGGGCATACACCGGCATTGCCAACTGGTAACAATAACCCTTACCTGCACCGGGAGGGAGGGGATTCTGCAGTTTAAAGTAAGAAGAGAAAAAGAAATCAACCCCTGTAATGCCAACGGCTTTCATCATGCCGAGGTACTGGCCGGGGCGCATGTCTTTTTCCGGGTCGTAATCATAGCCTGCAGTAACAAAGGGCGAAAACCATTTATCGTACCAAGGGTTGTCGAATTCATCCTTGATTATTTGAGTATTAAGGCAGTTAGCTAAGTATTCCCAACCTGAGGCCGGATTTACATAATCCACATACCACTGTGAAGGCTGTTCGCAATAAATTTGGGGAGTGGGATAATAGTTGCCGCGTAATAAGGGTTGGGTTTCGCGCATGTACTTATACTCAAAATGGTCATCGTGGCCATCGGCAAAATAATTGGAGAAAAGACAATCATGGGGGTAGTTGAGATTGGCGAATATAGAATCCCTGAAAGCAATATCAATATTAGATTTGGCGCGTGCCTGGTAAAGCCTCCAGTTTTCGGCATTTGTCAATCCTCCTCCATTGAAACCTTCGGCAACCCGTGCTGAGTCTAATGAGAGGCTCCTGAGCAATTGGCTATAGCTGTAAGTAGTAACGATTTCATTGTTCTCCATTATCATTTTAATTCTTTTCACACTTTCGTCAGTTAGAAAAGTATCGGCTGCGGGATCCTGATACCCGTACAGCACCCGCGCCATTACTTTTCCATCATGCGAATAGAGGCTGTCATTATGCGCATAAGGCGACCAATGAACATTGGCGCTGCCACCGGGGGGAGTCAATATCACATTATTGCTGTCGCGTGGATAAAGCGAACCAGTAGGAACGGTGCATGGAGTGCTGGCACTGTTTGATTCCAGGGCAGGGCATCTTATAAGCGACCGATGATGAGCGGGAGCCCCTGATATATTGCCGCACCCGATGTAAGGCGACCCGACATAATCGGAATCGGATACATCTAAACCTGTTCTGAAGGTGAGGCCGGCAAGCGGGTATTTTTTACCTGAATTATTTATGTCATCAATATATGCGTTCCTTATATCATTGGTATAATTATAGAAAATAGCTGCATTGTTGGTAAAGTTATAATAATAATTCCAGTTTTCAGCCAGCTCGTTTTCGATGGCTATGGCAGTGTCAATCTTGCCGTCACTCGATGATGTGTTGCCGCTGATGCCTGCCATCCAGGTAGCACGCGCCACGTTCATGTTACGCATCAGGTTGTTGCCTGGTTTAAGGCGCGGCAACGGAAAGGCTTTAATCTGAACATCGGGTCCGTTTACAAGGCTGAAATCATTTGGGCTTGCATATTGCATTGGATATTCAAGCGTATCAACCATGCCTGATACGTCAGCATGAGGAAGTGTAACGGTGGTATCATCTCCCCATGTAATATGGATGGTGTCCTGTATATCCTGGTAATCATGATAAATCTCGGTAGCAGTTCTGGCGCGGGGAAAAAGAGCAAATTCATCAAAATATCCTTTAATCTGATCCACATCGTTATTCGCACTAAAGCTTATCCTGTCTAATATTCTGTTTACATTACCGGAATCCAAAATATTATTGTTAGCAAAAGCAGAATCAGATGCTATAAATTTTGAACTAATTAAAGTGCCCCCGGCATTATAATCGCCCGGCAAACGACCGTCAATATAAATTGCCGCGTATGGCAACGAGTCAGGATTAGTATAAGCATAGCTTCCGTCAAAAACAAAAGCAAGCAGGTGCCAGTTATTATTGCGATCAGTATTTACATAAGCATTCCATGCCTGCAAGCCCCCCTGACCTAAATTTACTGACAAGCTTGTGAGGTTTTGTGTGGCCGATGAATCGCGTATTCTGAAAATAAGATGCGCATAGTCCATGTACGCCTGAGCAATTGCATTTCCCTTATTATCGTTTAATGTAAAAAGCGTGTTTCTGCGCTGCAAACCAAAATCAGGATCAAGATTGAACAATAGCTCTACGGTGAAGCCAGATGTTAATGGGACATTATGTGGTATTGTATCTACTGAAACAACAGAATTTGTAAGGCTGAAATCAAGATAGCTTCCAACTTTGGGAACTGCACTCGAAGAATTAATATGCGTAGCAGGTAATGTTGTTGTAATAGTACAAGCAGTACAGGTACTACCAGTAGGTGAATTTAATGTACCCGGCTCGAACTGGTAATAAACAAAGGGCTGACTGAAACTATTAATGTGAATAAATGCAAGAAGAAATAAAATGCAAATACATTTGGTATTGGGTTGTGTTTTCATAAGGTTTGAGTTATTTAGAAGGTGAGTAAGTGGATAAGGGTTTAATTGAAGATTTAAGAGATTCCAAACGTATATAATAGATTTATCAAATGCAAATTATTTTTAACATAGACTAAATTTCAGACCTTAATTGTTTTTTTTCTTATTAAATCCCTGAAAAGGAAGAATCCGCACGGTCAAGACAATAATTGATATATGAACATTAATGAAGGGAGCTTTTATTGTTCAGGTGAAACTTTATTTACACCAACCTCACACTAAAAAATCCTTAGACCTTGAGTATTTGACAGTGGTTGGTGGAAAGAAGACCAACCACACACAAAAAAAAATGCTGTTAGAGATAAGTTCTCTTAATATATTGAGATAAATAAAGTTATATTTGAAATTTAAATGGATTAATTAACCAAAATGGTTTATGGCGTGATCAGTTGAGGTTATTTCCTTGTCGGAATATGGCGTTTCTTTATCCATTTCCTTCATTTCTTCATCAAATTTCTTCGTGGCGCGGTACGATTACCTGATTTCCTGATCGAATTTCTTCATTTCTTCATCAATATTTGCCATTTCCTTATCGGCTGTAGTTATTTCTTAATCGTAATTCTCCATTTCCTTATCGCGGAACTGATAGAATTGATGGTAAAACTGATAGAATCGTTCGATGTGGTATTATAACTTATAGCAGGATTGATATAATTGTTCGATATGCAGATATAACTAATCGTAAGACTGGCTGGATCGTTCAAAATATTGCTATAATTAATGGTAAGTATTGTATAATCGATCGTTGTATTGATATAAGTAGTGAGAGGAATGAAACTCTTTAGTATCCAAAAATCTCCTGCAATTCTAATTCAGTTACCGGTCCTACCTTGCCAAGCGTTTCGAGATCAATCTTATCACGGTTACCCAATACCATAATATTATAGTTATTGCTTTTGATGTATTGATAATGGAATTTATTCAGTTCAGTGAGTGTAAGCTTTGGAAGTTTAGCATAGATATCTTTCCGGTAATCGTAATCAATCCCTAAGCGTTTGTAAGCATCATAGGTAAAAAGGATATCGCTCTTGGTTATCCGTTGCGTTTCTATTTCCTGCATAAGCGAAGTTTTTGAGGCAGCAAATCCTGACTCAGAAGCAGGGAAATTACTTAACAGATCCATCAATCCCGGCAATGCCTCAGGAATTTTATCCGCTTGTGTTCCGATGTATGCATAATTATAATAAGAACGATCTTTAAACACAGGTTCAATAATCCTTGACGAAACAGAATAAGCAAGCGCTTTACTCTCGCGCAAAGTCTGGAATACTGGTGATGCCATGCTTCCTCCAAAATATTCATTGTAAAGTTTTAATTGTGGTTGAATGGATTTATCAAATCGCGGTCCTTTACTGAAGAGTTGTATTTCTGCCTGCTTCATATCATAATGTATCAGAAAAACCTGATTTGCAGATGTTGGATATTCCATAAAAATATGAGCTGGCAAAACAGGCAGCAAACGATTGGTAATGATATGTTCCTTATTGAGCAATTTAACAAGTGTTGTTGTATCAGCAGGTCCATAATAACTTATGCGGTGCTCATAAGTTGTTAATGTTTGCAGCAATGATATAAGGTCGTCCGGTTGCATTGATTTGATTTCTGCTTCACTGAGTATATTAGTGAAGGGAGACAATGGACCATGCTTGGCGTAATATTGCATACCTCTTAAAATGGTTCCCTTGTTAAGCTTTGCATCTTTCCTGCGTTTAAATACATCTTCTCTTAATTTCCAGAATGCTTCGTAATCCCGCTTCGGATGATTGATTATATCTTCAAACAACGGTAAAGCAGCTGCGAAATTCTC
>JANLUX010000316.1:0-2140 GCA_031363705.1 Bacteroidota bacterium | reverse complement strand
ACAAACAGGTTTATTTACATTGGCATCAACCGTATAATCACCAGTAATTAAATAACCAGGATAATCTCCTTTTGTATAATCATAAACACCATCAGCATCGGCATCGAAAAATGGAGCTAAATCCTGTCTTTCTGTTCCATTAATGAAATTACCGTTACCTGGCCAATCTTTAATTGCTGCTGTTGCTTCACCACCGTTTGCAAAGGCTTCTACTTCCGCTTTGGTAATAATCCAAAAACGATCATACTTTGAGCATGTTTCATTCGAAACACTTGTTACACCTGTTCCAGGATCTTTGCTTATAGGACCAGCCCAAAAATCATTAGAACCTGTTTGACGATAAGTTTGACCAGCTACTTTTAAAGCTCCGGTGCCATCATAACCACCAATCCAGATTGCTCCTGTATAAAGAGAGTTTTTGTTGCTTCCAATCGGTACCTCGTAATAATTGGTTTGAGAAATATTATCCCACCACATATCACCACCGTTTAATATTCGCGCTCTTACGTTATTAATATCAAGATCAAATTGAGCGGTGGTAGGGGGACATGTACCGGTAGCGACTTTATGCGAGGGAAACGGTACCGGACGGGTTCCTTTGATTTTGTCAGCATTCACACCTGTTGTGACTAACAGCGCACTTGTGAATATTATTAATGTATATTTTGTCATTGGAGTAGTTTTTCTTTTGTGATTTTAAGAATTAAAAGTTCAATGCAATGCCCAAACGCGTTCTGCGAGGAATACTATAATTATTCGGATTGAGTAATTTAATATTATACTGATCAATAAATGCCTGCGGATCTGACTGTGAGTTAGCAGCAAGTTGTCCTTCTATAGATTGAATATAACCATCATCATCAGCATTACCTGTTACGCGGTAAACATTCACAACATTTTTGGTATTAAATAAATTCTGAATCTGAATATATACTTCAAATGAACCTGTTCTCTTGCTGCCTAATTTGATATCAATAGATTTATTAATTTTTAAATCTGCGCGATACTGCCAGGGTGTTCGGCTATTGTTTAATCCTCCTTCAACAGCACGTTGTCCATTATTCTGCCATCCAATCGCATTTGCTTCGCGGGTAGGTCGAGCTTGGCTGGTATATGGAGTTCCTGAATTTACTTTAAAGGTGAGGTTTGCTCCTATATTAGCAAAAAACTGCTTTCCAAACAGAATTGGACCATTATAACTTGAACCACTTTCGTAACGATAATCTATGGAAGCCACAAAATTATGACGCTGATCAAAATTTAAAGGAAAGATGATACGAATATCGGGCTGATCAGTTTGAGTCAACTCAAGATTATCATTAGCGCCTGATCCTGTTCCGTCAGCAAATTGAAGGGTGTAACTGGCATTGAGACGTAAATTCCCTGTTCTGCGCATGTCGTAAGCAATAGACAATCCTTTAACTGTACCAAAATCTATATTATCATAAGTAGTATAACCGTAAGGATAAGCAAAACCTAATTTCCTTAATTGAATCAGATTTTTTAACTCACGGTAAAATGCTGAAATAGTAATAGCAGAACTTTTACTTAAAGTTTGTTTAAATCCAACTTCATAGTCTGTAGTTTTCTCTGGCTTTAATCCTCCGTTATTCACAATAGGAGCACTATTGGCAAGAATATAAAAGTCCAAAGGATCCAGCCTTAAATTTGAGGATGGACGCTGTGTTAACACATCATAATGAGCAAAAAACAACGCCTGGTCACTGATAGGAAACGAAAATGCTACACGAGGCATAATACTGTATTGAGGATTATAATCTTCAAAAACTTTGTCAATCTCCCAATTTTTTCCTCCTAAGTCGGCTTGTGCGGACTTATTATCGGTAGCCACAAATAATCTCCCTGAACTGGTTCTTTGAGCGATAATATCGGGATTGGAAACAATTATTCCATCTTTATCATACCATACATCACCAGAGCGGTATCCAACAACCGAAGAAAAGTCTCCTTCGGAGGCAAGATAGGGTATGAAATCATCTCCGATGTTATCAGGCTTGTTAGCAAACTCCGCTCTGTCCCCAACTTTAAAAGCATCAGACATTAGGTATTTATCCTTTAATTGTTTTTGATTTGCATCAAAGCGGTCAACCCTCACTCCCACATTAAAGTTAAGATTATC
>JANLUX010000310.1:0-4683 GCA_031363705.1 Bacteroidota bacterium | reverse complement strand
GAATTTAAGCAGCGGACGTGTATCATACGCATCATCAGCGAGACCGATTAAAAATCCTGCTGCACAGGTTAAAAGCAAACCCACATAACCAAAATGATAGAGCCGTTGTGCAGGTTCAAATAGAACGGAATAGCAAGCCATTGAAAGAAGAAAGATGATGTAAAAAGAAATTCCACCAACAGAGGGTTTGCTTAAAGAGCCCCAACGGATTACAGTGCCATCAGGCTGATGGCGTATGCCAAGTGTTTTAAAAAACCTTAAGAACAATCCATTGATTACTATTGAAAAAATAATAGCTGCAATCAGAAAAATTGCGTAAATGATTAAGCTTTTGTAATTATTTAATAATTCCAGCATTTAAAATAAGCATAATATTTATGGAGCCATTTTAAACAAATTACGAGTTTGTTTTAGTAATGGCAAAAACTTGTCTTTGTCAGAGATGAGTGGGTTTTCAAAACCCCAGTTAATGTTTATGGTTTCATCATTCCAGTGTATTCCGCTTTCAGATTCCTTATTATAAAGATTTGTGCATTTGTAGAGAAATATTGTTTCGTCTTCCAAAGTTAAAAAACCATGTGCAAATCCGGGAGGTATCCACATCATTAATTTATTTGTTGAGGTCAAATCTTCTATAATATATTCACCATAAGTAGGAGAACCAATCCTGATATCAACAGCCACATCCCTTACAGCACCTTGAATAACCCGCACCAGCTTTCCTTGTTCATAAGGAGGATTCTGGAAATGTAATCCACGTAAAACTCCTTTGGATGAAAGAGATTGATTATCCTGGTTAAAAATCTCGTTAATACCAATGTCATTAAAAACCTTTGAATTAAATGATTCAAAAAAATAACCCCGCTCATCATGAAACACATTTGGTTTTAAAAGCAAGGGACCTTTAATGTGATACTCTTTAATTTCCATTCACCAATTAACGTTTTCGCATAAAAAAGTTTCTGACTTTGTCAAAAATGGTTTCAATTTTATCTTCTTCTTCGTAATAACCATATCCGTAACTGTAGCCATATCCATATCCATATCCATAGCTGTAACCATAGCCATATCCATACTTTAGTCGTGACATTTCAACTCCGTTTAAGATGATGGATAAGTTTTTAACCTTGTTCTCAAGCATCAGCTTATTGATTTGAGTGATAAACATCTTGCGTGAATAATTAGCACGCAAAATATAAATCGGGTAATCAGCTTTCTGAATTATCGGAATTCCATCACTCACAATACCTACCGGTGGCGTATCAATGATAATGATTTCATAAATATTCCGGAGGTATGTTATCAGCGAATCCATGTAAGGACTGATGATTAATTCAGCAGGGTTAGGAGGGATGGGACCTGCAGTAATAAAATCAAGATTAGGTAAACCGCTTTTGATAATACAATCTTCAGCCTTATCTTTTCCAATAAGCAAAGTACTTATACCATGATTATTCTCTACGTTAAAACCTAAATGGATTTTCGGCTTACGCATGTCAAGATCAAGAATAACTACTTTTTTCCCTGAAAAGGCAATTACCCCTGCAAGATTAATAGCGTTAAAAGTTTTTCCTTCTCCTGAAATAGTAGATGTAACAGCCATTACTTTAGAGCCCGACTCAATAGATATAAACTGAAGATTAGTACGGATGGAACGGAACGCTTCAGATATAACCGACTTCGGATTTTTGTCAACCAGCAATTGCGATACCGGTATTTCACGTTTATACTTTGGTACAATACCCAGCAATGCTGCATCAGTATAATATCCTATTTCTTCAAGCGCATTAATTTCATTGTAAAGTAAATATCTTACTACAATCAATCCGAAACTCAGAAGAAAACCAAGCATTAAACAAGTAGCAATAATTAAAGACCGGTTAGGCGAAACCGGTGACGATGATTCGAATGCACCTTCCAGAATTATGTGTTGAGGAACATAACCTGCACGGGCAATTGAAAATTCGGCTTTCTTTTCTAAAAGCAATGAATAAAACTTTTCATTAATGGTGAATAACCGTTGCAACCGTGCATACTCTGCCTGCTGCCCGGGAATTTTTCCGAACCTTTCTTCATAGGTGCCAATTCTAGTATAAAACTCTTTTTTTTGGGCAGTTAATTTATCCTGCTCATTATCCAGTGTCCTGATCAGTATTTCTTTTTGATTATTGATCATACTGGTCAGACTCTTATAAACTTCACTCTCCTGAGTTGCCTGTAATGAAACCTGATCCCGCTGTTCTGTTAATTGCTGAAGTTTTGCGAGTTGCTGCTGTATTAATACATTATCTACTTTGCCTGATAAAGTAAGTATAAAGCTTGCTATATCACTATTGTGAATTATTTCCTTGCGTAGTTTTTCTAAAAGATTGTATTCGAAATCCAAAACGTAAGATTGGGTTTGGAGTTCACGTATCTCCCGTGATACATCAGTAGCTGCCGAAGTTGGATCTAAGATTTTGTTACTTCTTTTAAACTGCTCAATCTGGTTCTCTGAACTACTGAGATCCATATTGATCTGCATAATGGTATTATCAATAAAATCGAGAATTCTATTCGCTACTTCCGAATTTTTTTCAACATCATACTTATTAAACTCTGCTGCTATTCCATTTACAATATCTGCAGCTTTACGCGAATTTTTATCACGGAATTTAATCGCAATTGTGTTGGCTTCAAGGTTTAATGGTAATACATTTAATCCATTATAAACTTCACGCGCCAGTTGAGCATTAGTGGACAGTATAAAGTAATATACATTGTGCTTTAGTTCTTTTTGAAGATTATTGATGGATACATAATCATTAATGTCAATTTTAAAATCAGCCATGCCCAGTCTGATCCAATCAGCTATTTTGTAGCGCTCAACTTTTTTAACATTATTAATATCGTAATAGGTGAGTGATAGATGCCCGGCATCGGGAAAGTCAATTAAGAATTTTTTTCCAAAAACAATGGAATCTTTAACAATCACATTTACATTAAAGGGAGCTTGTTTATACAACTCATTTTCCAAAACAGTTCCTTTGGCAAAATAACGTACCTGTAGCGGAAGTTTGGATACGGCACGCTCAATAATTACATTAGAACGAATAAGTTCAATATCACCGGCAACCAAATTTTGGTTGGCATCAAATAAACCTGTTTGAGAATTACCGAGAATAATATTGGCTTTATTTTCGGAGGCGAGCTTTATTATTGTACTTGCTTCATAAACGGGCGCTGTGTACCGGAGTATAAGCATGGCTATTAAAAGAGAAGTAGTTAAAAAAACAAAAAACCATAGTGCATTTTTGCGCGCTATGGTAACAAAAAGCTTAAAATCAAAATCCTCGTTAAGAGGCGTTATCTTTTTTTTGGGCATTCGATCTTTAGAACTTTATCGCTCCATTACCTGTAGCAATGGTGTAAATAAGCAACAAGCTGGTGATAATACCTACTATAGGTGTAATCTGTGCCAGTATCTCCTGCGAAATTCTTGGCACTGGTTCCACATAAATTATATCATTAGCCTGCAGCATCAGGTTGCTTTGTTTCATGCCTTCTATAGTGCTGAGATCAATCAACATTACCTGCGGATTGCGGGTATCACCACGGATTAATTTTATTTTTTTTGCCTTGCCGGTAACAGCAATTCCACCAGCCAGGGCAAGTGCTTCTATCACTGTGGTATTTTCATTCTCAATACTTATCACTCTTCCTGCTCCTCCTGCACCAGGAAAAACAAGTACTCTTCTGTTCACTACTCTTAAAACAACAAAGGGTTTGTTATAGTAAGTGGCATACTGTTGTTCGAGCAATTTTTCAGCTTCTCGCACCGTAAGTCCTGAAATCTTTATCTTTCCGATAATAGGTAGTTTAACTTGTCCATCGGGTTCTACCGGGAATTGAATTGCTCCGTTATATGCATTAAAGTTAACATTGTTGGTACCAACTCCCGAAACAGCACCAATGTTTGTAGTAAGATCTATTAATTTGAATCCATCATTGGTATAAACACTAAAGCCCACAATATCATTTGGTGCAATACGGTATTCCACATTGCCTATTGTCTGGTCAACAGTATATTGATAATCATGTGGCGTTTTAAACATTACACTCGACCTTAGATTGCATGCGGAAAGCAAAAAACAAAAGCTGACAAACAAGAGTAGTTTTTTCATAGAATTTTGAGAGGTGTTTTTAAGCGGGTCAAAAGTAAACATTTTTTAAGATGACTTTTCCGAGTCTATTAATAGCAACTGATTATAAAGCTTTCGTGTATCATTTACCAATCGCTGATAGTGAAAACGGTCTTTAACAAATTTTTCTCCAGCCAATCCAAAATCATTCCGTAATTCAGAACTCACAACCATCTTCTTCAAATTCTCAGAAAATTCTTCGACATTACCTGAAGGTGATAATAATGCAGAGACACCATGATTTACTATATCTTTTATTCCTCCTACATCAGTAGTAACAATTGGTTTAGCTCCTGCCTGTGCTTCAATGAGGCTTACCGGTGTTCCTTCGTTTAAAGAAGTGAGTGCAACAATATCAAGCCCTGCAATCGCCCATTCAATATTTTTTATCCAGGAAGTAAAAATTACGTTTGTATCTGATTTTAAATTATTGCCATCACAATATTTTAATCCAAGCTCATTGCAATAATTTTCAATTCGTATCCTGTCTTCTCCATCACCA
>JANLUX010000272.1:0-1971 GCA_031363705.1 Bacteroidota bacterium | reverse complement strand
ATTAAAACATCTTCAATTGCAGTCAATTCATCTAGTTTCTCCTTTGAAGGTATTAGATTTTGGTCAAAAGATTTATAAAAAAGTCTAATGTTATTAAGTTCAGCGTAATTTAATATTGGAGCAAGAGACAAGGCACAAAGGTCAACATCATCTTCGGGATGTTTTTTTATAAATGTTTGAAGATTAGACAAGACTACTGGGAAATGTTCTGTATCTATTGGGTTTCCGTGTTCATCTGCTTTAGTCATAATGAACCTGCCGACGCTCATTCCTAATACAACGTGTTTGTTTGTAACAATTATTGGAATAATTTCATTTTCATTTTGAATGAAGTTAAAAATAAAACCAGTACCTGTGCTTAGTTGTCCAGCATCATTTTGGCATTCTATTCTTACTGTACAATAACAAAGTTGTTCGGATAATGATAATTCCATCTGTTTTTTGTTTTAGTTTTTTATAATATTTGCTAACTCATAAAAATTTATCAACCAATAAAAACATAAAATGACAAAGTCTGGATTTTTTACTTAATTGAGAATCTTAGTTGATTATTATAAATCTAAACAACTTATTTATCACATTCTAGTATTACTTCATTGATTTTACAACTATTGAGTAATTTAACCGTATCATTTCTATTAACTACGCTGTTCCTCTTTGGTATAAATGTTTTTGAAAATCTATAAATAGTTCTCTCACTTTTGATAAATCGCCTAATTGTGCTCCTGCATCTTCGAAAGATTGGTATTTGTTGGTAAGCAAGATTGGCAGTTTCTCCTGGTCCAGTTCTTCTACGCCGGTTTCAATGTATTTGCTTAAAACAAATTCTATGAACTCTTTTTGTTTGTCATTGAGTAGTACAAAAATGGTGGCTTGTGCCGCTGCTACTCGTTCTTCTCTTGTAATTGGTTTTATATCACTATTGAAAACATATTCCAGAACATCAAAAATATCGCTCTTTTCAGCATCAATAAGTGTTTGAAGTGTAGCTAATTCGTCTTTACCGAAACCTGCTTCGTCTAATTTCTCCATTAATGTTTTTCGGGTTAAGGGGTTACTCCAAAGGGTTCGTAATTCTTCTTCGCTTTTGAAAAAATCAGGAAGTGAGCCAAACAAGTTTTGCATAAACTCTTCTGATGAAATAGGCGTTCCATCAGCACTCCAGAATGAGGTGGAAATCATATGTTGGATTTCTAATTCTTTACCGTTCTTTAATTTAATCTTTACTTTCTTTTTACAAATACAAGGACTTTGCTCGCATTTGAGACAAAGTGGTGGTGGTTCATTCACACAAATACAAGGTTGTTGTCCGCAAATTGTGCACGGTTTCGGTATTGGTTTATCACATCCACAAGGGGATTGCCCACAATTTGAGCACACTTCTTCTTCAATAGGTTCTCCGTCCCATTCCGGGTCAGCAAAGTGATGGTAAGCATCTACAAAATCGTAAATGGTAAAAAACTCTTTGCCGTCAAATAATCGGGTTCCTCTACCCACGATTTGTTTGAACTCGATCATTGAATTTACCGGGCGCATCAAAACGATATTTCTAATATTTCGAGCATCAACTCCAGTAGAAAGTTTTTGAGAAGTGGTCAGGATGGTTGGAATTATTTTTTCATTGTCCTGAAATTCTCTTAAAAATTGTTCTCCAATTTCGCCATCATTGGCCGTAACCCGAACACAATAATTTGGATCTTTGGAAGTCTTGTATTGATTGACAAGATCCCGAACGGCAGCAGCGTGGTCTTGGGTAGCACAAAATATGATTGCCTTCTCTTTTTGATTGGCTTCATCCATATAAATCTTTACTCGTTTTGCTTCTCGTTCTTTTATTTCTATGATTTTATTGAAATCTTTTTCCTCGTAGCGTTTTCCTTCTTCAATTTCTCCTTCGATTATATTGTCGTCACTGGTATAGATATAATCATCGAGGGTAGTCTTAATACGTTTTACCTTAAAAGGTGTCAG
>JANLUX010000232.1:0-4495 GCA_031363705.1 Bacteroidota bacterium | reverse complement strand
GGATTAACACTTCCATCCACATGCACCACGTTTGGATCATCAAAGCAACGCAGCACATGCAGTATTGCATCTGTCTCACGGATATTTCCAAGAAACTGATTTCCCAATCCTTCTCCTTTGCTTGCCCCTTTTACCAAACCGGCAATATCAACAATGTCAACCGTAGTGGGGACAACCCGCTGAGGTTTCACCAATTTAGAAAGAGTTTCTAATCTTTCATCAGGCACAGTGATGACACCCAGGTTAGGTTCAATAGTACAGAACGGAAAATTAGCCGCCTGCGCTTTTGCATTTGATAAACAATTAAACAAAGTTGATTTTCCTACATTGGGTAAACCCACAATGCCACACTTCAATCCCATGATCTGATTTTATTTTTTTGAGGGGGCAAAGATACTTTGATTGTGATAAATGTGCTGATAATTTGATGTGCTGATGTGCTAATGAAAGCAAATCATAAGGTTTTTACTCAGCACATCAGCATATTATCAAATCATCACATTATTTTTATCCCATGTTTCAACTCTCTTTTTGGGAAAAGCAAAGTTATTTTACAGGAATTGATGTACTGGTCGCAGGTAGCGGTATTGTTGGATTGAATGCTGCAATTGCATTGAAACAAAAATCTCCATCACTGAAGATATTAATTATTGATCGTGGTTTTTTGCCTTATGGTGCAAGCACCCGCAATGCTGGTTTCGCCTGTTTTGGAAGCATCACTGAATTGCTTGATGATTTAACACACATGAGTGAACAGGAAATTTTTGATTTGCTTTTGCGAAGATGGAATGGTTTAAAACGTTTGCGCAGTTTATTGAAAGATGCAAACATTGGCTATGAAGGATCAGGCGGGTATGAATTATTTACTGCTCCAGATAAAAATATTTTTATTCAATGTGTTGAGAAGATTAATTTTTTCAATAAGCGATTACATGAATTAACAGGGCATAAGGAAGTTTATAAAGTTGCTGATGAAAAAATTTCGCAATTTGGTTTTAAGGGTGTTGATCATTTAATCTGCAATCGCAATGAAGGACAGATTGACACCGGAAAAATGATGAAGGCATTGGTTGCAAAAGCAAGAACACTTGGAGTAGAGATCATCAATGGAATTGAAATAGAAAAATTTGAAGAAAAAGAAAACGAAGTAACCATTTTTACCAAACAAGGGTTTGATTTTAAGACAAGACAACTTTTAATAACTACCAATGGTTTTGCGCAACAACTTCTGCCTGAACTTGAAGTTCATCCTGCACGTGCACAGATTTTAATTACTGAGCCCATTGAAAACTTAAAAATCAAAGGAACTTTTCATTACGATAAAGGATATTATTATTTTAGAAATGTGGGTGATCGTTTATTGATTGGCGGAGGAAGAAATTTAGATTTTGAAAAAGAAAAAACTTTTGATTTCGGATTAACAGAACAGGTACAAAACAAATTAGACTCACTGTTGCGCGAAATGATTTTACCTGAAATAAATTATAAAGTAGAACAACGCTGGAGCGGAATAATGGGATTGGGTTCATCAAAAACAACCATCATAAAACCAATAACTCAAAAAATTTTTTGTGCAGTACGAATGGGCGGAATGGGTATTGCAATCGGAAGTTTAGTGGGTGAAGAAGCAGCTGATATGATAATAAACAAGTAATATGAAAACACTTTGAACAATCTTAATAAAGAATCATTCAACCATAATAAAATAATTCTTCACTTATCAAGTAATTAACTTTGCAAATAAATCTTAAATAAAAATTATAAAATCATTCATTGAAAAACGTGAAGCCCTCTCTCCTCCTACTTGATTATATTTTTTTTAAATAGCAATATCACATTAGTCACCCGCATCTATGAAAATAAATTTCTTCTTCCTGTTTACATTTATAATTATTTCTCTTCAAAGTATTGGTCAAAAAAATACCGTTACAAATACCCAATCATTTAAACAACCGCGCTTAGTTGTAGGAATAGTGGTTGACCAGATGCGGGCTGATTATATTTATCGTTACTGGAATTTGTTAGGAGATAATGGGTTTAAACTTTTATTGCGCGATGGTTTTGAATGCAGAAATACACAATACAATTACATGCCTACTTATACAGGTCCCGGTCATGCAAGCATATTTACAGGTACGACACCTGCCATACATGGCATCATTGGAAACATTTGGTTTGTTCGTGGAAAGGATACCATATACTGTACAGATGATAAATCAGTAACCTGTGTTGGGTGTGAAAATGCAAACGGAAAAATGTCACCGGCAAATATGCTTACAACAACTGTAGGTGACGAATTAAAAATGTTTACCAGCATGAAATCAAAAGTAATTGGTGTGTCGTTGAAAGACCGTGCATCAATTTTTCCTGCAGGTCATGCTGCAAATGCTGCTTATTGGTTTGATAACATCAGCGGCAATTTTGTTACAAGCACTTACTATGAAAATCAATTGCCGCAGTGGGTGGTTGATTTTAATAATGCAAAATATCCTGATCAATATTTAAGTAGTGCATGGACATTGCTTTATCCACCCAATCAATATAATGACACTGTAGATAACACGGTGTATGAACGAAAGTATTCCGGTGAATTGTCTCCTGTTTTTCCGCACGATCTTCCGAAGTTAAAACAAACCATCGGCTATGAATTAATTCGCAGAGTTCCATTTGGTAATACCATGACTAAAGATTTTGCCATTGCTGCTATCAAAGGAGATTCTTTAGGTAAGGATAACATTCCTGATTTTTTAACGCTTAGCTTTTCAGCTACAGATTATGTTGGTCATCAATTCGGAACCAATTCATTGGAAACTGAAGACACTTATTTAAGACTTGATCGCGACCTTGCTGATCTGCTGCAATTTTTAAATAAAGAATTTGGCAAAGAAAATATCCTGGTGTTTTTAACAGCTGATCATGCTGCGTTGCCAAATCCGCAATATTTACTGGATCATAAAATACCTGCTGGCTGGAATGATGATGTTTCAATAACCAATACCATTAAAAAATTTCTCCAGGATGAATATGGTGACAGCACTCTTTTCAGCAAATATATCAACGACCAGGTTTATCTTAATCACATAAAGCTTAACAGTAAGAAAATAAATATTGAAGAAGCGCAAAGAAAACTTGCAGAAAATTTAATGGGACGTTTTCAGATTAGTGATGTAGTAACAGCAGAAAATCTTAATGAAGCAGAATTTACAAAAGCTCCACGTTCACTCGTTCAACGCGGATATAATCGCAATCGTTCAGGTGATATTGCACTGATATTTGAACCTGCAATAATTGAATCCATTTATGGTGATCATACCGGAACTACACATGGTTCTCCTTATAATTATGATACACAAGTCCCATTGCTTTGGTATGGCTGGAATATTAAACAAGGAAGCACAACACGAAAAATTGATATAACAGATATTGCTCCCACTGTTTCTAGTTTTTTACATATTGGGTTTCCGAGCGGATGTACAGGGAGTGTGATTGAGGAGTTGTTTAAATAAGCAGATCAGTCGTATTCATTAACTGTTTACTAAGAAATAAGTAATCGGTTTCTGGCGCGGGTGTTTTTTTCACCGTGCCTTTTAATCATTCAATTTTGAGGATAGGTAATAATCCCACAGAGCCACTATAATCCCGTGCACTGCTGAAAATGTATTCCTCCGCTTTTTCTACTAAGTCTGCTTCTATAGGATTGTTGTGAATGTAATCTGAACGCTGATCCAACATTTCATTAGATGTTAATTCTATAGGATAATTCGATTGGTTTATTGTGCTGTTGCCAAAACTGGTTATTTGTATTATTGGAATTTTCTTTTCCTGCTTTTTTAAATGCGTTAATCAACCATTCTCTTCGACTTTCCTGCATATTTTCTGTAATAAGCTTTACCATTTCTTTGGATGTGAATGTTTTGAAATCGCGTAGTAAGGCTTCGGGTTTTTGGATAGTGGATTTGAAAACAAGATGTACATGGCTGGGCATGACACACCATGCATATATTTCCATTCCTTTTTTGTCAATGCAATGGTTCAGATTAGTTACAATGCAATCGAAATAAAGTCTTCTGACAAAAACATCAATCCAGAATACGGTTGCAAAACTTACAAAGTATAGACCTTGCGGGTTTTTGAATTTGTAGTTACGGCTAATAAAGTCAAAACTAAATGATTTTTTGGTTGTTGTTTATTTGCTTTTCCTCAGCAGCATTCGCACACAAGCGTGGACGCATTGCGACAGCCCCTGACTATCGGCTGCTGGAGTATTTGTAGGTTTGCTGCGGTGTACAATAGGAATATGTTGCTCCGTATTTCAGAGTCCCACGGTAGGGGTGGAGACTCTGAAAGTACCGCAGAACCGTAAAACCCCATCTATTTTCTAACTGCTACAATACCCGAATGAAAACATTTGATAAAGCCGGATAAATACAAGAATATTATCATTGATAGAATTTATTACAATTACATAAATGCGGCATAAACATTAATCAAACTA
>JANLUX010000220.1:0-5453 GCA_031363705.1 Bacteroidota bacterium | reverse complement strand
ACCCCTCTCCCAAGGAGAGGGGAAATTTGGTCTATTTTATATTAGCTAATGGTATTATTACCCTCATCACAATAGTTTGTTTATCATTTTCCTCCGGAGCTCAGACTTTTTCATGGTCTGGCTTCGCTCCTATCTATGATTTTCAGACAGATACAATACCTATCACTGTTTCGGGACTTCCAACAGTCATTGATACGACTTTTGGTATTGCTCACGTATGCATGTACATTACACATACCTATGATGCAGATCTGTTAATCAAACTGGTATCACCTAATGGAGCTTCGGTTACACTTATTCAAAGTGTAGGAGGTTCAGGAGATAATTTTACAGGTACATGCCTGGGCATGGATGGAACCGCTTTCAGTAATTCGCAACCCCCTTATACGGGACTGTTTCTTCCTACAGGAAATATTAGTTCATTTAATAACGGGCAGAATCCCAATGGACAATGGCTTTTTATTGTTACTGACCAGGCTGGAGCAGATACAGGATCAGTCCACTCCGTAAGTCTTGCATTTACTAATAATCCACCCCGCCAGCTGACTACCGGTGGTGGTGGAAGTGGTAGCGGACCAACAGGTGTTTACGTGTGTTCAACCTGTGTGTGTCCCGGTGGTGCTGCATACTGCGACCTCTTACCCGACATGACTGCCTCTGGAAAGGAGATTCTTACCAACCATAATGAAACTCCGGGTTTTTTATATATCTCAAATGCCGTGGAAACGTGGAGCAAAAATGCTTTGTCGTTTGAAGGTTCTACTGTGACTTTCGATTTTACCATTCCGGACTGATTTTAAGTAAAATGGTTTGGATTGCTAGTTTCGGAACGAAACATAAGCAACAATTTTACCTTTTAGACCTGTGGTTAGAGTTTGTTTTGAGATATTAATATTGGCAGGAATTATTTGTTTATGACCTGTCATTTATTATTGGATGAAATTAATTATTGCTGTCCGGTAATCAGAAAGTGAAAAGAATTAATTGCATTTATTTGTGGCAATAAATTTATAGCTGTAATTTCCCTCAATATTCCCACATCCACTACCATTTAATGAAAATCGTTTCTTTTATTGCCTTTACAGGACTGTTATTGCATGGATGTTCAAACATCTGCACTGCCCAGCCTTTAACCACAGATACTGCTATTCATGTAAGTACAATTATGCAGGTAAGGCCTACTGCGGTACGCATTGCAGTCAATCCTATTGATCACGCGCTTTATTATGCCACCTTCCAGGGAGGTCTATATAAAATCCGAAAACAAGGCAGTGTTTATTCTGACACATTAATTGCAACAGCAACTCAGCATCACATCAATTATCTGCAGAGCATTGCCTTTAAGGATAGCAATATTTACCTCGTAGGAAATCGTAAGGCACCCAACACTGCAGGTCACGGCCTGGTGATGCGTGGCAAATTCAAACCTAATGGCACCTGGCAGTGGGATACGCTCATGTACACTGTTAATTACCCCAGCACCGCTACTTTATTTGATCATGCCTTCAGTAGTCTTTGCGTATCTGCCAATGGCGATTCACTTTACATTGGAAGCGGGTCACGCACTGATCATGGTGAGGTTCAGACATCCAATGGACTTTTTCCCAATTCACGAGAAGTAGGCCTTACCAGTACAGTATTCCGTATTCCCATTAATCCTGCTGCACCTGTTTATTTACCCAATGATTCAGCAACACTTGCCTCAGGCCCTTATGTCTATTGCAGGGGCGTGCGAAATTCTTTTGATATGGCACTTGCTCCCAATGGTGATTTGTTGGCCAGTGAAAATTCAGGAGATCGCGATGATCCGGAAGAACTTAACTGGTTGCGCAAAGGAGGTCATTATGGATTCCCTTGGCGGATGGGAGGTAACCTTACGGGAATGCAGTTTTCGAATTATAACCAGAATAACGATTTACTGATAAATCACAATTGTCTCGCATGGACCAATGGATATTTCTATAATGATCTCAACTATCCTCAGCCACCCGGCCTTATCACTTTTAGTGAACCAGTAAAAAATTATGGTCCTGATGGGGATAAGTTCCGGAATGCGAATACAGGACATGTGCATGATGCAAGTGATGAAGGAACTTTTATCACCAGCTTTACTCCTCATCGTTCACCTCTTGGATTAGTATTCGATATTAACGGTAAGCTTACTGCTCCTTACAATCAGGGAGCATTTATTATGTCCTATACTGAAGGAACCGCAGATGCCTCAGGTACGTTGCCGAATGGCTCAACTGGACCTTTCAGTGATGTTGGACAAGACCTTTTACAGCTTGCTTTATTTAAGGATACAGCCAGTGGTCAATATTCAATGAATTGTTACCGTATTGCATGGGATTTTAAAAACCCTGTTGATGCATGTCTGGACGATAATGTACTTTATGTGATAGAAAGTCATTATCCGGGTAACCCTGTTACGCCAAAACTATATGCATTAACATTTCCTTTAAACACTAATGGTGGCAATAGCGCCTTTCTGCCAAAAGACTCTGTAATCTGTTCAGGAAATTCCATTACGATAGCACCCAATATAAAAGGCAAATGGAATTATCAGTGGTCCAATGGAGCTACCACAGCGCAAATAGCAGTTTCGCCAACTGCTCATGCCACTTATTGGCTCAAGATAAACAATGGAATTACAATGAGTACTGATACAATTGTTATTTCAGTCTCCAAGCCTCCCACCATTCCTTCAACAATTAGTTTAACAGGCGGTATTGCGAAAGTATGTCCAGGCAGTACACGTACTTATACCGTTTCACTTACAGCCGGAGTTACTTATAACTGGATAGTTCCTGCAGGTGCAACAATAAACAGCGGGCAGGGAACGCGTAGTATTAACCTAACTTATACAAATGGATTTACTGCTAACGATACATTAACAGTTATTAAAGTGAATAGTTGCGGCAGCAGTCCTGAACGAAATCTTATTATACAAAGAAATCTCCCTTCAACTCCCGGAGCCATTACAGGTAATACCTTCGGCTTATGTGGTGCAATGTCTCAGTCCTATTCAGCATCAAGTGTAACTGCAGGAGTAACTTATAACTGGACCGTGCCTACAGGTGCTACCATTACAAACGGGCAAGGCACAAATTCGATAAATGTTGACTTCCCTTCTTCCGTTTTCACAAATGTTGTTTCAGTGAAAGCAGACAATGGATGCGGTGAAAGCAATGCAAGAACTTTAATTGTAAGGACAGTACCAGCTGCGCCTGTAGCTATCAATGGTCCTGCAATAGTTTGTTCTAACAGCAGTGAAAATGATTATTCCATTACAACGGTTAACTCAGCAACCTCTTATACATGGACAGGTCCTTCCGGATCACATATTACAGGCAATGGAATTACTTCATCTAACAATATTCTCACAACAACGGCAATGGCTGTGGAGGTAAGTTATTCAACAATTACTAATTCCTCTACTTTGAAAGTAAAGGCAAATAATTTCTGCGGTAGTGGCACCAACCGTACATTGAATTTACAACAATGCACACCACGACTTTTAACAGGAAAACAAATAACCAATTTTGATATTTTTCCAAATCCTGCAAATAATTATATAATAATTAGTTTTTCGGTTAAGCAACAAGAATACTGTAAGTTAGTAATAACAGATCTGAGTGGCAGAATTATTTTAACAAAACAAATTTTTGCAAGTGTCGGGGATAATCAATATCCGGTTAATCTGGATTTGATGTCAAATGGTATTTACATAGTTCGTTTAACAAACACGGAAAATACGCTGGTTAAACGTATTGCGTTAGAATAGATTTGAATAATAAAATCAACCTGTTTTAGTTAATACTCCAATCCGGGTTTTTGAACCGGGTCGCTCTAAGGAGTTGAAAAACTATTTTTGCAAATAATGAAATTCTATTTTTTACTGGTTTGTTTGCTGCTGGTCTCTCTTGTAACAGATGCTCAATTCACTTTGCGTTTAATCCCTACTCATGAAAGTGAAAAGAAATTGATAGAGAGGTTAAAGAAAGATGCAAAACTGAAAACAAACTTAACGGATGAACTTGCAGCTAAGAATGAGTTAAATAGATTTTTCGCTCAATTGCTTGAGGAGGGCTATCTCTCAGCCAACATGGATAGTGTGATAAAAGATTCGTCAACATTAAATGCTTATTGCAGTATTGGTGAAACTTATCGCTGGGCAAAATTGCATGCAGGAAATGCTGATGAAGGTTTGCTAAGCGAAATCGGTTACCGTGATCGCTTTTATCGAAATAAAACTTTTGATCCTGCCGCTATCAGCCGTCTAGCACAGCGATTATTAAATTGGTTTGATAATAATGGTTACCCATTCGCATCTTTTCGTTTAGATAGTATTACTGTACAACAAAACACCATTGAAGCATCCATTCATATTGAACGTGCGGAGCTTATTCAAATTGACACCTTGATAATAAGAGGTAATTCAAAGCTGAGCCGAATTTATATTTATAATTATTTAGGCATTAAGCCAGGTGATGTTTATAATGAAAGTCTGATAAAAAAAATTTCCACGCGTCTGAAAGAGCTTCCGTTTGTAACAGAAAGTAAATCATTCCAGATTGAATTCACTGAAAACAAAGCAAGACTTGTATTGACTCTTGAAAACAAAAAAGCAAGCCAGCTAAATGGTGTTATTGGGGTTTTACCCGACAGTAAAAACGCAGGAAAGATTAATGTTACCGGTGACATCAAAATCCGTTTGCAAAACTCTTTTGGCAGGGCTGAACTTTTTGATTTGAACTGGAGTAATCCTCAGCCTAAATCGCAAGACTTAAAAGTAAAATTAAACGTTCCCTTTGTGCTCAATTCGCCTTTCGGCATTGATGCTTCAATCGGTATTTATAAAAAAGATACCACTTATCTTGAATTTCAGCGGCAATTAGGATTGCAATATTATTTTTCCGGTACCAGCTATGTGAAAGTTTTTGCAGGCAAGAAATCGAGTAATTTAATTTCTGTCAAGGGCTATGAATTTGCACAAACTCTACCACCGTTTGCTGATGTTGCTTCCACCACTTATGGTTTAGGAGGCAAATGGGAGAAACTGGATTATCGCTTGAATCCTCGTTCCGGTTTCAGCATGGAAGGTGAAGCAGGAGCAGGAAATAAAATTATTTCACGTAACAGTAAAATAAACAAACATGTGTATGACAGCCTGGATTTAAAAACTGCGCAGTATAATGGCGAGTTTAAAGGTGATATCTATTTTCCCATTGCAAATCGGAGTGTGTTGAACATAGGCACACAGGCTGCCTATCTATACAGTCCTGATATTTTTGAAAATGAATTGTTTCGTTTTGGTGGATTACGATCGCTACGTGGATTCGATGAACAGAGCCTGCTTGCTTCACGGTATGTGATGGGCAAAGTTGAATACCGGTTTATTCTCGAACAAAATTCTTATCTCTTTACTTTTATTAATGGTGCTTATTATGAAA
>JANLUX010000196.1:0-2003 GCA_031363705.1 Bacteroidota bacterium | reverse complement strand
CATAATTCTGCTGATTGGATTTAAGTCGTGAAAAATCTTCTTCGGCAAAGCGTGGTGCGCTTATTAAACCTTTAATAACAGGATATACTTTGCTGATAAAATCTTTGTGCACTTCAAAAGTAAATATGGTAATTTCTTTATCCACTGATACGGAAAAGTCAGCAGCCATGGGATAAAGAAAATCTTTAAGCTGTGTGCTGGTCATATCCTGAGTTCCGCCTTCAATGATGGTGTTTGCAGTAAGATAAGTAAGTCCTTTTTTATCAGTCGGATCGCATATTGAACCATTGCGAAACATAAGCTTGATGATAACTTTATTTGATTTAGGCAGCTTTAATTCTATCACGTCAGCTGCCATTACAGGCTTCATGCTAAATACTATTAAAAGAAATGTTATTATGATAAATATTTTTTTCATTGTATTGTCTTTATTTGTGTGATTGCTTGTATTGGTGATTTGATGATTGTATTCAAATGCGATTTGTTTTCATTATCAATCCCGATAACTATCGGGACAAATCAACCAATCAAATTGATTTTTATTTTCTGAAAGGGGAATTTTCTCCGGGAGTAATAGTACCAATGGTAAGATGATTTTCAACAAAATATTTTTTTGCCACTCTCATGATATCAGCAGGAGTAACAGAATCATAATGGCGGTAGGAAGTATTAACTGATTGAGGATTGCCTGAAACCCATGTATAATAAGTAAGCGCTTCAGCAATTGCCGAAGGATTATCAATACCCATAGCGAAACTATATTTTAAACGGCTCTTTGCATCTCCCAGATCTTTTTCATTAACAGGAGAAGTTTTCATCTTTTCTATTGCAGCAGTTATTT
The DNA here is from genome assembly GCA_031363705.1 of Bacteroidota bacterium. Lineage (GTDB taxonomy): Bacteria > Bacteroidota > Bacteroidia > AKYH767-A > OLB10 > JANLUX01. The sequence goes on along the minus strand of JANLUX010000196.1, from coordinate 1,162 downwards.
CATCATAAACAGGAATTAAATCCTTCTCATTAACAAATGTTGCGGTAACGCCAACCAAGTAAGGATCACGTGTAAAATATAAAGAAGGATCAAGGCTTCTGAGCTTCTGCTCATCAGTAACTAATTTTTTATAGAGTGCTGATTTTTCTGAAAACAACAGGTTGGTTAAAATATCAATTGCCTGAAAATCGTTGTTATTATCACTGTATGCAGGTCCCTTATAGTTCAATGCTATAGTGGCGGGATAGCCGGGCATTTGTACATGAGCATATCTTGTTTCATTCTGTTCAGGCTCTTCATTAATTTGTTTTGGAGAATATCCTTTTTTCCATCTGCCAAAATATTTCTCTGCTAGTTTGTTAACCTTTTCAGCAGTGACATCACCAACCACAATAATAGTTGCAAGCTCAGGTCGGTAAAACCGTTTGTAAAAATCCTGTGAGTACTGGTATTGATTGGGCATATCCACTATGTCTTTAAAAAATCCCATTGTAGTATGCTTGTAAGTATGACTTGTAAAAGCTGCATCATTTATTTTTTCCTCCAGCTGACGCAATGGATTAGCAGAGTTTTTAGTGTACTCGCCTTTAACTGCACCAGCTTCTGTTTTAAATGCCTGCTCAGAATAATGGAGATTCATAAAACGGTCAGCTTCTATTTCAAACATTTTATCCAGCATTTCAGCATTGCCGGTCATGTGATAAACAGTACGATCAAGTGAAGTGTTTGCATTGGCAGAAGCACCAATGGCTTTTAATACTTCGCTGTATTTATCCGAAGGATATTTATCAGTTCCCCTGAACATCATGTGCTCAAAAAAATGTGCGAATCCTGATTTACCTTCTTCCACTTCATCACGCGAGCCCACACGCATTACAATGTAAAACGCAGCAAGACCACGACTATCATAAGGAACTGTGACTACATTCAGCCCGTTAGCCATTTTCTTTTGTATGATAGGATAAGGCAAAATATTGGATGCACTTTCGGGTTGCCCTGCTTTGGTTGCGGTTATCAGTAGTAACATGAATAATATTAGTTTACAGTTGACAGTTGACGGTTTACAGTTTGTTCTCATTTAATTGTTAATTATAAATTATCATTATTCATGTTACTACTGATAACCGCAACCAAAGCAGGGCAACCCGAAAGTGCATCCAAT
>JANLUX010000195.1:0-2534 GCA_031363705.1 Bacteroidota bacterium | reverse complement strand
CATAATTCTTAATTCTTAATTCATAACTCTTAATTCCCGTCCGAACGGAGTTCATCCGGGCGGACTTAATTCATAATTCATAATTCCCGTCCGAACGGAGTTCATCCGGGCGGACTTAATTCATAACTCTTAATTCATAATTCTTAATTCATCATTCTTAATTCATAATTTTAACCCTCTCAACCCTCAACCCTCCCTCATGAGTGACATTGCCATAAAAGTAGAAGATCTCTCCAAACAATACCGGCGAGGTGTATTAGGTACCGGTACTATCAGCCACGACCTCAACAAGTGGTGGCATAGTGTAAGTGGCAAAGAAGACCCCTATGCAATTGTAGGGCAGGTAAATGACCGAACGGTTAAGAACAATAGTGAATATGTTTGGGCATTGAAGGATATTAATTTTGAAGTGAAGAAAGGCGAGATATTGGGCATCATTGGCCGTAATGGTGCAGGTAAAAGTACCTTGTTAAAAATCTTAAGCAGAATTACCGAACCCACAGCAGGTAAAATATTATGGGTGTTCAATTTCATCCCGAAAAAAGCCATAAATTTGGAATGAAATTGTTAGAGAATTTTGCAAGACATTATTAGTATGAGAATTTCTAAAACCGAACAAAAATTTATTAAAAATTATTGGCAAAAAGCATTTCCAAAAGCCAAGGTTTATCTGTTTGGATCACGTACAGATAACTTGAAGCGTGGCGGCGATATTGATTTAATAGTTTTAAATAATGAAAAAATCAGACTGCAGGAAAAATTAAAATTTTTAAGTGATTTCATGAACAAATGTGGGGAACAAAAAGTAGATTTAGTAACATATACTTTTGAAGAAGATACTCCTTTTAAAAATATTGCAATGATTGATGCAATTGAAATTAGATGAAATGCCAATGAGCAAAAATTATCACAGCAGCCGTAATTAATACGCAAGTTCGATGTGATCTTAAAAAACAAACATAAATTACAAATGAATAAAGAATTGAACATATTAAAAGACCTTTTTATAGAAATTGAATCTATAAAAAAAGCGTTGGTTCATTTAGAAAAGTCGTTTATAAGTTGTACTAAAGTTGGAATAAAAGATGTGTACGAAGAAGTAGAACTTGAAAAGTGGGAAGCCTTTACTGCAAGATATTCCAGACTCTCCGATATTGTAACACAAAAAGTAGCTAACTCTATTTTATTAATAGAAACAAATAGTACAGGTTCTTTGATAGACAAAGCAAATTTTGCCGAAAAAAAGAATTGGGTTAAAAACGCAGAAGAGTTTAGAAGACTTCGATTACTTAGAAATTATATTGCCCACGAATACGAAAAACAAAATACAAATGAAGTTTTTGAAACCGTTTATCAAAACTACGCTAACCTTCATTTATTTGTTAGTAATGTTATTGAATATTATGATAGTAATCCTATATATAAAATTTAATTATTAGTGCAAATTAGAGTTATACCAATATTGTTTAATCGTTGATGTGTTGAATCGTTTAAAAAGAGGATCTTCGTTTTTGCATTTGAAAAATATCATAACGTTTACAAAAAAACAACTAAACACCTCAACCTCTCAACCTGCCTGCCGGTTTACCTGCCGGAGGCAAGGCAGGCAGGCCCTAAACCCTCAACACCTAAACCAATAACCCTCTCAACAACTAACCCTCCCTCATGAGTGATATAGCAATAAAGGTGGAGGCTCTTTCAAAACACCACGGCGTAACCTTTTATTTTGTAATTTAGCTAAGTGAAAAAGCGAAAGAAAATAGAACTTGATTTTGAGATTGACACGCTGACAAAATCAATTCGTAACGCCATTTCGGGTGACAGCTTTGCTACGGAAACGAGCAGGTTGACAAAGGCTGACCTGAAACAAATTACCCAAAAAAACGGCTGGGCATTTAATTGGAAATCAGAGTTGGACAACAATGCAAAAGAAGTTTATAAATTGACAATCGCAAACAATCCATCTATTGTGCAAGGCTTATTGAGTTTAACTATTGAGCCCGACCATATTTACATGGATTTATTAGAAAGTGCCCCGTTTAACCGTGGACGGAAGAAACTTTACGAAGGTGTTGCTGGGAACTTAGTTGCTTATGCCTGTAAAGTTTCCTTCCAACAAGGTTTTGACGGCTATGTATCTTTTACGGCAAAGTCAAAACTCATAGAACATTATAAAAAAACTTTAGACGCAACTTTATTCGGTGGTCAATTAATGATAATCAATACAATTGCTGCAACTAAATTAATAGACAAATATTTTAAAAACGCTTAACATGGGATACGTAAAAGAACCAGAAGGAGTAGATTTTGTTATTAACGGAAAGCCTTTAACTGACAAACAAAAAAAAGCCATTAGCGACTTTATAAAAGCCGATAAAGCAAAACGGGTTTCATTAAAAAAACGTTCAACAAAATTGCGGACAACCTCTAAACAACCTGCCTGATGGGTTGTTGATGCGTTGATGCGTTGATGTGTTTTTTGTTTAAAAAGAGGATCTTCGTTTTTGCATTTGAAAAATATCATAACGTTTACA
>JANLUX010000194.1:0-5395 GCA_031363705.1 Bacteroidota bacterium | reverse complement strand
TTGCTAATGGCTGACAGGTTGATGATTGCATTTACTTGTTGTTTATTAATTGTAAAATAAATTATTTTTTGGTTCAATGGCTCATCTGCGGTGGGTGTTAACAAACATAAACAAAAAAACCGCCCCTCACAGGGCGGCTCCATCATTCAAAAATTTATAATCTAAAATTTAAAATTCCAATCAAGCAGTCACCTTACTCTTACTCACCGTCAAAGCAGGCATAACAAAATCAGGAGTAAGCGATACACTCATCGTAGTAGACTTACATTGCAGGGTGACATTCAAGCATTGGGGAAAAACATGCAGGCATTGCAGGTGAACATATTCAAGCATTCGAATGTATTTTTTCAATATTTGTGGCTGGTTTTCACGCATGCCACAATAAACATTCCTATCTTCTTTCTAATATCTACTTTCTACTTTCTACTATCTACTTTCTACTTTTCTACTTTCTACTATCTACTTTCTACTATCTACTTTCTACTCTTGACTTTCACTTACTCATCTCAGCATAATATTTAAAAAACAGGGGAATGGTTTCAATGCCTTTGAGGAAATTGAAGATGCCGAAATGCTCGTTAGGTGAATGGATAAGGTCACTGTCTAATCCAAAGCCCATCAAAACTGATTTTAGTCCCAGTTCTTTTTCGAACAAAGCCACGATGGGGATACTTCCACCACCCCTGGTAGGGATTGGTTTTTTGCCGAAGGTTTCTTCCATTGCTTTGCTGGCTGCTTTAAAGGCAACAGAATCAGTAGGGGTAACCACGGGTTCGCCACCATGGTGAGGGGTAACTTTTACTTTGACTGCCTTTGGGGCGATGCTGGTGAAGTATTTTGTAAACAGCTCAGTTATCTTATCTGATTTCTGGTTGGGCACCAGGCGCATGCTGAGCTTCGCACTTGCCTTGGAAGGTAAAACGGTTTTGGCTCCTTCGCCTGTGTAACCACCCCATATTCCGTTTGCTTCAAAAGTAGGACGGATGCCGGTGCGCTCTAAAACGGTATAGCCGGTTTCGCCATACACATCCTCAATACCTAATTCTTTTTTGTAGTCATCCAAACTAAAGGGTGCTTTGTTGAGTTCGGCACGCTCTTCAGCGCTAAGCGTAACCACATCATCATAAAAACCGGGAATGGTGATGTGATTGTCTTTGTCTTTTACTTTGGCAATCATTTCGCAAAGTATCTGAATGGGGTTAGCCACTGCGCCACCATATACACCGCTGTGCAGATCGTGATCAGGACCTATTACTTCCACTTCAAGATAACTCAGCCCGCGCAATCCCACATCAATAGAAGGTGTATCATTGGCAATGATGGCGGTGTCAGAAATTAAAATTACATCGGCCTTGAGTTTTTCTTTATTGTTGCGTATCCAGTTGCCCAGGTTGGAAGAACCCACTTCTTCCTCTCCCTCAATCATAAACTTGACATTGCAGGTGAGCAGGTTATTTTTCATCATTAGCTCAAATGCCTTGATGTGCATATACACCTGCCCTTTATCATCACAGGAACCACGTGCGTAAATTTTTTCATCTTTAATAACGGGCTCGAAGGGGGGAGAGGTCCACAAGTCTAATGGATCAGGCGGCTGCACATCATAATGACCGTAAACCAAAACTGTTTTCAGCTTAGGGTCAATCATTTTTTCACCATACACAATGGGGTGTCCACCTGTATCACAAATCTCTACTTTATCAGCACCTGCTTTTTCAAAAGCTGACTTGATATACTCGGCAGCACGCAGCATATCCTGCTTGTGCTTTGAATCAGCACTAACGGATGGAATTTTTAAAAGGTCGCATAATTCGCTGACAAAACGGTCTTTGTTAATAGTGACATACTCCTTAATAGTTTGCATAAATTATAGTAGATTTGTTCGGTAACAAATGTAACTGAAAACATTTTACCCGGATCGCAAATTCATTTTGGCTTAAATTTAACATGATTAAAAAAATACTATTTATAATTTTTCTGTTTTGCACAATAAAATCCTCTCTTTTTGCCCAATCGCCTTCTAATGATGATTGTTCAAATGCTTTTTTTATCCCGATGCCATCTGACGGGGATACGTGTATTAACAGCTCAAACAATTTTGCATCGCAGGACGGAACTCCTAACAGCTGCGATAATGTGGCGGTGCCACCCGGTGGGCATAATGTGTGGTTTACTTATGTTGCAACAGGAACTTTAAACACCATCACTATTTCACCGGCAGCCATAGGAGGTGCGCAGCAGGTTTCGTTAACGGTACTGAATGGCAATTGCTCCAGTTCGTATTTAACGTGTTTTACATCTCTAACATCAGCTGGTACTGCGAGTGCTGCATTTAATACCACACTTGGAGCACAGGTTTATTTCAGCGTGACAGCCATTCAGATGGATGGTGATTTTACGGTGTGTGTAAATTCTTCAGCCGGTGCTGTGGCACCTGGTTTATCCTGCGGCAATGCTGTAAAACTATGCGATAAAACAAATTTTACCTGCCCTGCCATTGCACCGGGTGGAGTAGCACCACAGCCACCGTGCTTTGGCAGCGCACCTGTTAATCCCGGTTGGTACCAGTTTACAGTAGGATCAATAGCCGGCACAATGGAATGGGTTGCCACGCCCAGCACAGGAGCTTTCAGGTGGGCTTTGTATAATATCACCAGCGGATGCCCGACCATTGCTACGGTTCCTGTGGCTTGTAATGGCACACCTATAGCAGGTCAGCAATTTGGGTTGTCCTCAACGGTGGTTAATTGCGCAACTAATTCATTTTGCCCTCCGGCTAATTTGATTGCAGGAAATAAATATGCAATAATGATTGATGATATTACAGGAAACGGAACCGGGTTTGATGTAACCTGGGGAGGCACTTTTCAAATGTCGCCCACTGCCCACTTTACTGTTAATCCGTCTTTTGGCTGTGATTCAGTTACACCTGTTTTTACTAACACCAGCAGCGCCATTGCAGGCAGTGTTTTTACCTGGAACTTTGGTGATGCTTCTCCGAATTACTCAGGTAATCCGCCTCCGCCACATACTTATTATCCGGGTTCATACATTGTAACATTATCATTGTCAAACGTTGCTTCAGGCTGCAGCAATTTTACTACGCAACAGCTCAATGTTAATCCCAGCCCTGTTTCAACTTTTAGTGTGGATGATGACAGCATTTGCTATAACAGTGCAGGGCTTAATATAAGTTCGTTTACATACACTGGTACATCACCACTGGTTAATTGTGTATGGGATTTTGGACCTAACGGAACTATATTTTCGCAAGGCCCGGGACCGGTGTGGGATGTGATATGGAGCGCCAGCGGACTGCAGCCGGTGAGTTTATATATTACTGAAGGCGGATGTACTTCTGATACTACGCGCGATACGGTGTATGTTTTAGATCCTCCCACTTCAGATTTTTCTTTCAATCTGCCCAATGATTCTGTTTGTACGGGAGATACCGTTAACGTAATTTACAGCGGAACTGCCGGGGGCGCTGGTTTATTTTCGTGGACGTATGGTTATGGTGATACGATGAATGTTACTCCCCAATCATTCAGCATTGTATGGAATACGCCCGGACCGGGCAAGGATGGAATCAGTCTTATTGTAAGCGATAACGGATGCTTGAGCAATACTACTTACGATTCGTTATACATTACACAATCTCCTGCTGTTTCATTTGTGACTAATCTGACACGGGCCTGTGAGAATGAAATTGTGAATACAGAAGCTACGCAGACTTTAGGCACAGGCGGAGTTTATACATGGGATTTTGATGGCGGCACTGCTGTACCTCCTGCACCTAACGGTGGAGGGCCTTACCCTGTGAGCTGGAGTAATGCAGGTGATGTAATTATTGGTGTGACAATTACAGGCAATGGTTGTACTTCTTCCTTTGCTTATGATACTTTACACATTTATCCTGTTCCGACAGATACATTTACTATTTCTCCAAAACAATTATGCGGTGCTGATTCTGCCAACATAGTTTACAACGGAAGCGGTGGCTCCGCAGCTTCTTTCAACTGGAACTTTGGCGGTGGTGTAAGCAATCCGGCCAATACAGCTTTAAGTGGTCCTTATGAAGTCAGCTATTCATCAATAGGACAATACCTCGTTACGCTACAGGTTACAGATAGCGTATGTACATCACCCACACATACTGATACTGTTTTTGTGGGTACTCCTGCGTCAGCTTCTGCAGGACCAGATACTTCAACCTGCGCCAATGTATCAGTAACGATAGGTAGTAATCCTGTGGCAGGAAATGCTTACAGTTGGTCGCCATCAGCAGGAATTATTGTTAACAATATTGCAAATCCAACAGTGCTTTTACCTAACACTTCCACTGCTGATTCAATAGCAACCTATTATGTAACAGTTACCCAGGGATTCTGCACCGCCATGGATACCGTAAGAATTACTATACATCCTCGTGAAATCGCATTCTTTACTCCTCCTGCTGCACAATGTCAGAAAGAGAGCAGTGTTAATTTCTCTTCTGCTAATCCTGCTATATCAGGCACTACCTATTTATGGGATTTTGGTCCTGATGCTACTCCACTTACAAGTAATGTAGCATCTCCAACAGGTATTCATTTTAATACCGCAGGTCAACATACTGTTACACTCATCACGCAAAGTCCGGGTTGTCCTGCCAGTGTTTACCAGGATGATATGCAAATCAATCTAAGCCCCGTTGTTGATTTCTTTACTGATGTAAATACAGGATGTCCTCCGCTCTCAGTTCAGTTTACTGATAACTCAACACCCTCAGGTGGTTCTGCTTTTATCTGGAATTTTGGGAATGGTGATACTTCTACGGGTTCAAACCCGCCTTATACTTACCAGCAATCAGGGATTTTTAATCCAACGCTCACTTACACAAGTATTGACAATTGCTCCACAACAGATACGCTTCCTGCACCAGTTAATGTTTATCCGGTACCTGATCCAACCTTCCAGGCACTTCCTCCAGTAACAGATGACCTTCATCCCAATATTCTTTTTTCTTACGATGAACCGAATGTTGCCTGTTACTATGATTTTGGAGATGGAACCACAGGTACTGAATGTGTAATGAGCCACACTTATGCCGATACAGGTGTTTACCTTGTAACGATGGTGGTGACTACTCAAAATGGTTGTAAGGATTCATCTTTTCAGACAGTGGAGATAAATACGTTTTATACATTTTATATTCCAAGTGCCTTCAGCCCGAACAATGACGGACGTAATGATGTGTTTTATGTGCAGGGAGTAGGACTGAACGAGTATGAAATTGATGTGTTTAACCGGAGAGGACAAATTGTTTTTAAATCTACTCAGCCTTTTGAAGGATGGAATGGAAAATATTTTAATTCAGGTGCTGTTTCACCCGAAGGTGTTTATGTATATGTGT
>JANLUX010000088.1:0-1903 GCA_031363705.1 Bacteroidota bacterium | reverse complement strand
AAGATTTTCTTATGCTTATGCATACTTAACTGTTTGTTAAAAATTATGGATAAATTATACCATTTAGACATATATTTAAGTCCTAAATTCTTAAATGACCCTTATGCTTCTTATAAGGTTTTGAATGATAAAAATTAAACTACTTTAAAAATCTAAATGGTATTAATTGCTCTTTTTGAAAAAGATTTTGTGGAAAATTTGTTACCACAAAAATTTCCTTTTGTAATGGTTGATAAAATGTATTCCTATACCGAAACATCATTAATTTCAGGTTTAAAAATTCAAAACAACAATATTTTTTTCCAAAATGGTATCTTCTTAGAATCAGGATTAATAGAGCACATGGCACAATCTGTGGCGCTGCATACAGGGTATCAATTTTATTTAAAACAAGAACCTGCCCCTACTGGCTATATTGGTTCTATCAAAGATATTGAGATAAAAATACTGCCAAAATTACACGATGAAATTCAAACAACGGTATCCATACTTCAAGAATTTGGAGGAATTACTTTAGTTGATGTGGTAACAAAATTAAATGACATTGAAATTGCTACAGGACAAATGAAAACAGTTTTAGCAAAATAAATGGATACATTAATAGACATGAAAAATTATTTGCCACATCAAGCGCCTATGCTTATGGTTGATAAGTTTGTTTGTATTGATAATCAACAAGTTGAAACTCTTTTCGAAATAAAAAAAGACAATATTTTTGTTCAGAACAATATTTTTACAGAAGCTGGATTAATAGAAAATGCGGCACAAACCTGTTCGTCTATCGTTGCCCAAAATTATTTTATAGACGAAAATAATCAGGAAATTAAAGATGTTGTTGTCATTGGATTTATAAGTACGATAAAATCAATAAAAATTCATAATTTACCAAATGTTGGTGAAACTTTAACAACTAAAGCTGTTTTGATTTCAAAATTTATAACTGACGATTACAGTTTGTGTACATTAAGTTGCCAAATCTTCCATAAGGAAAAATTACTTTTAGAAGGAGAAATTAATCTTTTCCTTCAGGAAAATATTTCTAAGAAATAGCATTATATGAAAAAAGAAGAAGTGCCACAGGACAAAGGCAATCTTTCCAATAAAAACATGAAAGAATTGGTTTACGCAACCGATGAAAAGGGTAATTATACCACTGCGTTAAGCACGGGTTGGGAACCAAAGACCATTGCGCTTTCTAATTCTATTGAAGAAATAAGGGAACGTGTTGCTTTTGCAAAAGCGCAGGTAGAAGACAATAAAGTCAGTCCGATTGTCTATTTTATGGAATACAGCAGAATGGATATTGCTATTCTTTCGAGCTATGTTGGAATGTGGCAATGGCGAGTAAAAAGACATTTTAAACCCAAAGTATTTGCTAAATTAAGTGACAAAATTTTACAGAAATATGCCGATACTTTCAATATTTCTATTAACGAATTAAGAAATTTTAATAACCATTAATGGAAACAAACTTTACACATCATCAATCGGCACATTGCGAAAACGGAGTAGCGTCTAATTTATTAAAACACAATGGTTTGAATATTAGTGAGCCAATGGTCTTCGGAATTGGCTCTGGACTATTCTTTGTTTATTTGCCTTTTTTGAAAGTGAATTATGCACCGGCAATTAGTTACAGACCATTGCCTGGACTAATTTTTAATAAAGTGGCAAAAAGATTGGGATTGAAAATAAAAAGGCAAAAATTTTCTAATGAAGTTAATGCCGTAAATGCTTTAGACGAAAATCTAAAAAATAATATTCCGTCAGGATTGCAAGTTGGCGTTTACAATTTGACTTATTTCCCTGATGAATATCGGTTTCATTTTAACGCTCATAATTTGGTCGTGTATGGAAAAACAGAAACTGATTATTTAATCAGTGATCCTATTATGGAAAAAGT
>JANLUX010000170.1:0-33755 GCA_031363705.1 Bacteroidota bacterium | reverse complement strand
TATAATAACAGGTTATATGTATGTGGTGATTTTACTACTATAGGTTCCGTTTCAGCTAACTATATTGCCTCTTGGGATGGCATCTCCTGGTCAAGTGTTGGATTTAATCAGGGGAGTGCTTTTGTTAACTGTATTGAAGTGTATAATAATCAGTTATATGCTGGTACATTCAGCACTACTAACGCTGTTCTTTACCGTCAGTCAGGTAATGTGGGAATAAATAAAGTAACTAAAGGGGGAAACGCTTTCACTATATATCCGAATCCTTATAAAACTGAATTTCAAATACAGACTTCCGAAACTACTTTGGAATCAGGAAATAAAATAATAGAATTATATGACCTTGAAGGACGCAAAGTATATGAAGATTATTTTAACCAATCTGATAAAACTTTTGACACGTCCTTTTTATCTCCCGGTGTTTACTGCTTAAAAATAAAATCATCCGATTCGGGTAATATTTTATTAACTACTCGCATTTCACATATAGGAAGCGGCTATTAACTGAAGCATCCTTTTGCATTAGCATGTATTGAATGTGATTGGAACATTTCACATTTACACTATTTTAAAATCCTAATCATTAACTTTTCATTGTTTTCAGATCACGGTAAAAGTCTATAAGGCAACAAAATGATTAGTTAACCTGAAAAAAGATTATTAATTTTCAAAAGATGATATAAAGAACTCTGCAATATCGTACTTGGGTAAACAATATTTTTAACTGAGGTCGAAAACTATTAACCTATACTGCCACTTAATATTTTTAAAATTTTGGAAATAACAGGAACAATCTTACAAATACACTTGTACACCCGAAGGGATTCGAACCCCCAACCAACAGAACCGGAATCTGTCATTCTATCCAATTGAACTACGGGTGCATTTTAAATTTAGCTTTGATGAATCGGGAGAATTTTAAATATTAGTCAGCCCTGCTTTGGCAAACTATAAAACAATTCAGCGATAGAATAATTTAGCAATTCATCCTTGCAAAAATAATCCATTTGCTGATTAACTATTTTTGCAGATACATTTTTACGCTCTTATGAAATCAAAAACTCCGCAGGATTCAATTTGTATTAATACTGAATTTGTACTGCCAAATGATACTAATGTTTTAGGAAATTTAATGGGAGGAAGATTGTTGCACTGGATGGATATCTGTGCTGCCATCAGCGCACACCGTCATTGCGGACGAGTGGTGGTGACAGCTTCTGTTAATAATGTTTCATTTAATCAACCCATTAAGCTTGGTGAAATTGTTACGATGAATGCAAAAGTTTCGCGTGCATTCACTTCAAGCATGGAAGTGTTTATTGATGTGTGGGTAGAGAACAGGATGACGGGAGAAAAGATAAAATGTAACGAAGCCATTTACACTTTTGTTGCTGTTGACCAGTTAGGCAATCCCATTAACGTACCCGAACTTACTCCTGAAACAGAAGAAGAAAAACAACGTTATGCAAGTGCTTTGCGCAGAAGACAACTTTCATTAATTCTGGCAGGCAAAATGAAACCAGCTGATGCAACAGAATTGAAAGCGTTGTTTAGTTGATGTCGCGAGTTTGTCATGCTGACAAAGGAAGCATCTCTTTGCACAATTGGAGATGCCGAAACAATTCCGGTATGAGGTGAGATTAACTTTTTCTCTTCACCAAAAAATAAAAAGGAGTACCCAGCAATACTATAAATAATCCGCTCCAGGTATTTTGAGGTTTTGTTATTAAAAGAATAACACAAACAGATAAAGCAAGTATTATATATAGCACAGGCATAATTGGATAAGCCAATGTTTTATAGGGACGTGGAGTATCGGGTTCTTTTTTTCTTAAAACAAAAACTCCGGTTATGGTAATAATGTAAAAAAGCAGAGAAGCAAACGTGGTGTAGTCAAGTAAATCGCCATACGTTCCGCTCAAACACAGTACACTTGCCCATATTGCCTGCACAACCAGTGCAAATCCCGGAACATCATATTTGTTTAAGGTTCCTGCCTTTTTAAAAAACAATCCTTCCTGTGCCATTGCGTAATATACCCGTGCACCTGATAAAATAATTCCATTGTTGCATCCGAATGTTGAAACCATGATTAACGCAGCCATCAGGTAAACTGCAAAATCTCCAAAGATCATGGAAGCTGCAGCAGTGCCTACACGGTCAGTCCCTCCACCTGCAAACTGAATTCCTTGTCCGAGCACATCTGCAGCCGTACTGCTACCTTGCAATGGCAACAATGAGAGATAAGAAACATTTGCAAGACAGTATAATAGGGTCACTATTCCGGTTCCCATTAACAAACTGCGCGGAATATTTTTTTGCGGATCTTTTACTTCACCTGCAATAAATGTGATGTTATTCCACGCATCACTTGAAAACAACGAACCAATCATTGCTGTACCTAATGCGAGCACTAACGCAATTCCTGTAACATGTTGTGCAATCCACTCACCATTGATTTGTGTAAGTTGAACCGCATTCCATGCGTCATGAAAATTATTGGAGAGTGTATCTCGTCCTAAACCAATACCAATTCCCAATACAATTAAAAATAAAAGTGCAAGCAGCTTTGCAGCAGTAAAAGTTGTTTGAATCAGTTTACCGTTTTTAATACCGCGGCTATTAATAAAGGTGAGAAAAACAATCAGTACAATTGCCAATAGTTGTGATGCTGCTAACTTGAATTTTCCTGCTTCCAGCAAAATATTATCAGGACTGAACCAGGGAAAAAATACAGCTGTATATTTTGCAAACGCCACAGCCACTGCTGCAATCACTCCTGTTTGAATTACCGTAAACACCGTCCATCCATAAAGGAATGATGTAAAGCTTCCGAAAGCACGTTGAATGTAAACAAACTGTCCGCCTGCTTTGGGCATCATGCCGGCTAACTCGCCATAGCATAATGCAGCCATCACCGTAATGACACCACTCAAAATCCACATAAACATCAGCCATCCTGCACTGCTCACATGACGGCTCATATCAGCGCTCACTATAAAAATTCCCGAACCAATCATTGAACCCGCAACAAGCATCGTTGCATCCCACATTCCGAGTGAACGCTTAAAGTGGTGTTGTTCTTCCTGCATTAGTTTACGTTTTACTGTTTATGGTTTACAGTTGCTGGCGCACGATAACCGTAAACCGTAAACTGTAAACCTTCTATTTCGGGTGATTAATCTTGCTGTGATGACGGCTGTATAAAAAATAAATTGCAATACCAATTGCCATCCAGACTATCAAACGCACCCATGTATCACCGGGTAAAGTAGCCATCACTGCTAATGAAGATAGTACTCCAAGAATTGGTACTAATGGAAAGAATGGGGTTTTAAAAGGACGTTTTAATTCCGGACGTTTATATCGCAACATTAAAATGCCACCACTCACTAAAACAAAAGCCAATAAAGTTCCAATGGAAACCAATTCACCTAAAAGACCGATAGGAAACAGTCCGCCTACAACCATTGCCACTGCACCGGTGATGATGGTGGTGACATAAGGAGTTTTAAATTTGGGATGCACTTTACCGAATACCGGAGGCAATAATCCATCACGCGACATTGCAAAAAATATCCGGGGTTGCCCCATCAACATTACTAATATAACCGAACTTAATCCTGCAATAGCTCCAAGTTTGATTGGTGTGCGAAGCCAATCTAATCCGCTACCCGCTGCATTCACTGCAACTGCTATAGGTGCTGCGACATTTAACTGATCGTACTTAACCATTCCTGTCATAACTGTTCCAACTAATATATATATCACTGTACAGATGGCTAACGAACCAAGTATGCCCCACGGCATGTCTCGCTGTGGATTTTTTGATTCCTGAGCAGCAGTGGAAACGGCATCAAACCCGATATATGCAAAAAATATTATTCCGGCAGCGCGGAATATTCCACTCCATCCAAATTGGCCAAACCCTCCTGTGTTTTCAGGAATGTAAGGTGTATAATTGTCAGCAACAATATAGTTGGCTCCGAAAATGATGAATAGAAATATAACTACTAATTTAATAATCACAATCACATTATTGAAATTAGCAGATTCACGTATTCCCACTACAAGCAGCGTTGTCATTAAGGCAATGATAAACATGGCAGGTAAATTGAGAATGGCACCGGTGCGTGCAATATCATGCGTAACATGATCATACGAGAACGGGGCATTGCAAAGTGCATCAGCAATATATATTCCATGATCCCTTAAAAAGCTCACCACATATCCTGACCAGCCAACAGAAACAGTGGCAGCTCCAAATAAATATTCAAGTATTAAATCCCATCCGATTACCCAAGCAATGAATTCACCCAGAGTTGCATAAGCATAAGTGTAAGCACTGCCTGCAATCGGAATCATTGAGGCAAACTCAGCGTAGCACAACCCTGCAAAAACACAAGCTAAACCGGCAACTACAAAAGAGATGGTAACAGCCGGACCCGCATAATTTGCCGCAGCTTGTCCGGACAGAACAAATATTCCGGCTCCAATAATAGCCCCAATACCAAGGGTAACAAGATTTAATCGGGTGAGCGTGCGTTTTAATGTATGACCACTTTCGGGTTCCGCTTCTTTCATTAAGTTGGTAATGGACTTTAAAGCCCAAATATTGTTTGCCATTATGATGATTTGTTTGCAAACAAACGTAGTGTAAAAAATTAAGAATTCAGAAATAAGAAATAAGAGTTTTTAAAACTAATGTGTTTATAAGAATGAAATATTTTTTTTCATTTTCACATCGCGGGTCAATCAGGGCTGATTAAAAACATTTTCTTTGCAACTTCATAACTTATGCTGTGAATACATTATTGATTATTGTTTTTTGCGCTGGCTATGCTGCTATTGCGTTTGAATACGGTTTACGCATTAATAAAGCTGCAACTGCATTGCTGACAGGTGTTTTGTGCTGGGTGGTGTTAATGTTTACAACAACTCAACCAGCCCATTTTGTTTCAGAACAACTTATCACCCATCTCGGAGAAATATCAGGTATTCTGTTTTTTCTTTTAGCTGCAATGACGGTGGTTGAATTAATAGATGCACATGATGGATTTGAAATAATAAAATCACTTATTCAAACCCGGAAGAAAGCTGCGCTGCTCTGGCTTATATGTTTTATTACTTTTTTTCTTTCTGCAATTTTGGATAATCTCACTACTACCATTGTAATGGTTTCGTTGCTTCGCAAATTGCTTGATGATAAAGAGGAGAGGATGTTGTTTGCCGGCATGGTAATAATAGCAGCTAATGCCGGTGGAGCATGGTCGCCAATCGGAGATGTAACCACAACCATGCTTTGGATAGGAGGACAGATATCAGCGCTTAATATTATTAAAATGCTGATCCTTCCAAGTCTTGTATGCTTGATTGTCCCATTAATTATTTTATCATTTAAATTAAAAGGGAAGTTTTCACCCATTGCAATTGATACGGAAACCGCAACTACAAATCCGTTTGAAAGAAATTTAATTTTCGTTTTCGGAACAATGGCATTGATCTTTGTTCCGGTTTTTAAAACAGTTACTCATCTTCCTCCGTTCATGGGGATTCTCCTGAGTCTTGCCATGCTGTGGATGCTTACAGAAGTGATACATCGTAATAAAAACAGAGAAGAGCGAAATTCTTTATCTGTTTCAAGAGCGATGCAAAGAATTGATACACCCAGCATTCTTTTTTTTCTGGGAATTTTATTAGCAGTAGGTGCTTTACAATCAGCCAATATATTGGTGCAAACAGCAGCATGGATGCAGCAACATGTTGCGAACACAAGTGTAATTGTTCTGCTGATGGGTTTACTATCAGCAATCGTTGACAATGTTCCGCTTGTTGCAGCCTGCATGGGCATGTATCCCTTATCCGTTTATCCAACGGATAGTTATCTATGGGAATTTCTTGCTTACTGTACCGGAACGGGTGGAAGCATTTTAATAATTGGATCTGCAGCAGGAGTGGCGGCTATGGGTTTGGAGAAGATTAGTTTTGGCTGGTACATTAAAAAAATTTCTCTTTTAGCGCTTTCCGGATACTTTGCCGGAGCAATAGTTTATATGCTTTTGCAAAGAGCATAAAAAAAACCGGCTACCTGAAATTTCAGACAGCCGGTTTTTAAATTTCTAAAACAGTTTATTGAATGGTAATTTTACGTTCCCATTGCTGGCTGCCGGATTTTACATTCATCATATAAAATCCTTTTGCAAGATTCCTGACATCTATTGTTTGCATAAAGTTGCCATTGTCATTTGTAAAAGTATTTGACTGAACAGTTTTTCCTGCAAGGTCATTGATGCTAATTTCAACAGTGCCTTTAGCTGTATATTTCAAATCAACCTGAACGAAATTACTTGCGGGATTCGGGAAGATATTTAATAAATTATTGTTTGCATGTTGAACTATCCCTACTGTGCAACCAAGGTCAACAAATGCATTAACTGCAGAGCGTGTTGCTGCTATACATTCAACATTCTGCTTACTTACTTCCCAGTTATAGAAATAATAATAGTAAGCACTGCCTGCATCTGAACCGGTAATATTTACTAAACCAGCAACAGAATACGGATAACTCACTCCACCATTGTTTCGGTATAAACCAACCGTGCTTCCGTTTGCAACACCTAAACGATATTTAGTACCTGCAGCAATATTAAAGTTAAGTGCAACAGTGCTTCCTCCGGCCGGGATATTTACCGTTTTGCTTTGTAAAACATTATTTGCTGCATCACGTAATTCAATTGTGCGGATACCGGCTGCTTGAGCAAACACCCAAACAGAGTTTAATTGGATTGGCTGTAAAGCATCAAAAATAAGATAACGTGAACTCGGTGAATTTGTACTATAACCTCCGTTACCAATACTGTTATTCACTGGACCTACATAAGCAATGGGATAATTGGTTGTGAAACGATCCTGAGCATAAAACATTGTGTTAGAAAATACTGCCGGAGTTGCGAATGGTGAGCCGGAATAAAGTAATGTTCCACCTGATGATGCATCAAACCAATCAATGATTCCTGTGCCTGTCGCACCAAGATTAGCAGAACCACCTATACAGACAGAGTCGTCCTGCACGCTGCTTATGCCAGGTGTGTGAACTGTAACCGTTGTAGGGAGAGAAGTAAATGATTGACATAACCCCGGCACAGTTAAATCGTATACACCCGTTTGCGTAACTGTAATATTTTGTGTTGTGCTACCATCTGACCATAAATAAGATGATTGTCCGGCAGGTCCTAAAAGATCAACAGAACCACCAGGACAAATTTCAGTAGAAGCTGATGCTGTAACCGTTGGTGTATTATCTGGATTAACTATAACTGAAACATTTTGTGAAATTGCAGAACAATTATTTCCCGGTGTACTCACTACAACATTATACTCTCCTGTTGCAGTTATAGTATCCACCTGATTGGTTGTGTTATCTGACCATAAATAATTTAATCCGGGAGCAGCAGTGAGAGTTAACGTAGTGCCCGGACACAACAACAAAGGTCCGTTGATGGTAATTGCTGACGAAGGAGAAACACAATCACCTTCTATAACAGTTACAAACTGATCTGCTTCAGGATTTACAATTGTTTGTGTAATGCCTGAAGGAAACCAGATTACAGCTGAATCAATAACTGAGGAAGCGCCTAATCCAAAATGACACTGAAAAGAATTGCAGGTACCATAACTTTCTCCTGATCGAACTTCACGCACCTGAGTACCAAGCGCACTATAAAGTGTAACACGTGCCCCAATGGCATTTTGGTTAGAAACAGTTCCTTTTAAATTAAATGTAATCCAGTGATTGGAGTTTTTTTCATTCATCCATATTACATCATCAATAGAACTGGGAGAATTATAACCTGTTGCATAACCTCCATATATATCTACGAATCCATCATGATTTAAATCTCCGATTCCAAAGGATTGCATGCCGTTAGCATCAAATGGATTATTCACCAGTGTAAAAGTGTTATTTCCATTATTAAAGAACAAACGGGCATCATCACCCGTTCCTAAAATATCAAGATATCCGTCATTATTAAAATCTGCAAGTATGCATTGAAGAGGGAAAATACTTACAATATCAAATCCGGCTGTGGATGATATATCGGTATAGTGACCTGTTCCGTCATTTAAAAATATCTGGCTGGGAGTGTCGTGATTTGCAAAAACAACATCCAGATCGCCATCATTATCTATATCACCGAAAGAAGAAGTCCATGTTTGATTATAAACAGTTGCTTCAATTCCGTAAGCTGCTGCCTGCTCAGTAAAATGATAAGTTCCGTCATTCACAAATAAACGGTCTCTTCTGCGTTCATCCGATGAGCTGCTTGCACTCTGGCGGCAATGTGCAATGAATAGATCCAGGTCTCCATCATTGTCAAAATCTGTCCATACACTTCCGTAATTGCCGGAATCATAAGGATCACCCCCTACAGAAAGTCCGGGATAAACGTTAAAGTCAATATACGTTGATGGATTAAGATTACCGGTACCATCATTCAAATACATTTTTGCTGCTGCATTGTCATCACAACCGAAAACATCCACCCATCCGTCATTATTTAAATCCGCACAAGTAATGTTTTGCCAGAAGAAATTGGAACTGGCCAACATAGTCAGCGTTGCCCCTGTACCTGAATTATTGGTCATCAATACTCCACCTGAGTTACCTTCACCAGCAACTATATCCAGGTAACCGTTATGGTCAAAATCAGCCACTGACATTGCCCATGCATTAAAATTGGCACCAAAATCTCCTAAGTTGATTCTCACAAACTGAGCATTTACAGTTTGCACATCAACATAGCAAATATGATCCAGATCCAGATGAATAATATCATCTAACCCGTCACTGTTCCAATCACACACTGTCATTGCACAGCCACTGTGATTGTTAGTATTAGTAAGCTTTGCATTGGCATTTCTAAAAGTGACACCTTGCGCCCGGATGGACACATTGGACACACATAGTGTAATAAACACTACCATTAATAAGTAAAAGTTTTTTTTCATTTGTAGAGGATTTTGTTTTAAGATTATTAAAAAAATTTGAGTCGGGAAATGTACAATTATAACTTGAATATTTTCTTGGTAACATTGAATTGTGATGAAGAAACATTGATAAAGTAAACTCCATCTGGTTCAGGCAGCTGTATAAGTGTTGATTCTTCTTCCTTCAATGAAACAAAATGGACAATGCGTCCCTGTCCGTTATATACTTTTATTACAGCTTTTTTCAAGTGTTTCCCTTTTACTGTAACTCTCCCGTTTTGAGTGATAGTGGGATATATTTCAACTGGAGCTTTGTCGTCTAAACTATTGATTGCTGTATTGATTAAAATGTTTTGCAAAGTATCCTTAGCAACCAGTATCGGATCCTTAGGAGCATTGTTAAACATATTCCGGAAAGTATCAATTTCTGCAGAGTTAAATGAAAACATTTCAGTTACCCATGAAGGAGGAATTGACTGATAGTAAACCGAAGCTGAAACATTCACCAACCCATTATAACCATTCATTGGTATCATGTAATGCACTATGTCTTTACCGGTTCCTTCAATTACACCCGTTTTATTAAAATCAGGGTCTGTTAAAGCTGCACCCACTATCTTACAAGTATCATAAGTTGAAAATGAAGTGGTAAATCCTGCAGGTGGTATTCTGTTATCCTTTAATGCAGTAGCGGCTCTTTCCAGCACCGTTGTTTTGTTGCCATTCACATCACCCATTATCATTTCATAAATCTGTGCATTATTATCACTTGAAATAGTGTCGTGATGTGTTTCAAACGGAGCATTGATATTGATCACCTCATGTGTTGAATCGAACATACCAGATGCAAACAATGTGTCACCATTAGCCTTGATAACTACCAACTGCAATACAGCTCTTCTGGATGGATATCCTGTAGGAAATTTATGTCCGGCTTTATTGGTGAGCACCACACTTACTGATAGCGTATCATTCAAAAGTGTATCAGAATGAACATCCAATTCTAATGTGTTTTGAGTAAGCATTTTATCAATTGCAACCAATGTGGAATCAAAATTTGCATCACTCGCAAATACGCCAAGTGATGTTTTATTTGTTTTAATCAGGTTCACCATAAATGAATTGGCTCCTGCAAACTGATGCAGATTAAATGGTGATCTGCCGGGTAAGGCTAATATTCCATTAGCAATAACAACCGGATCATTAATCTGTGGCATATGGCAGTTTTGACAAGTAGTGGGGAAAGAAGGATAAATTGAATTTTCCCATTCATGAAAAGTAGCTTGCTCTACAAAGGTTCCTCCTGTTGGATTTCCGATTAGATCTACAGTATTGGAGATAAGGGTGTGACACGGGGAACAAACTTTACTTTCGCCCATGTGATCCCCGAATACCGGAGTGAGTCCAACATATAATTGCATCGGTCCAGTCATAGGGTTAACATACGGACCATAAACAAGATGACTTGTATCATACGGAATATTGCCTGAGAATACTGTTCCTAATGCACTGTCACCAATAATATGACAACTCATACATGAAACTCCTGCCTTGCCCAATGCATCAGTATCAAGATTGGCGAGCAGGTAATGCGGATAACCTTTATACTTTGCACTATAATGTCCCATTGGAGCATGGCACGAAGTACAAAATGTCTGCAGCTCATTACTGTGTCCGGGATTAGTCAATATCTCATGACTTACTTTGGCACGCCACCATGGATCCACGCCTGATAAACCCATCATTGAAGTTTCCCAGTCATCATAAAGATTTATATCAATGCTATCGATGTTTATATTGGCCAAACCAGCAGAATCAAAACCATGGCAGCCTCTGCAGTTTTCAGGTGTTAAAAAATATTCGCCTGAATCAAGGATGGTTGTCAACATGTGCTCATGAAGTTTCTTTAACTCCTCCACGCTGTAATGACGTACAGGATTATCGTCTTTCACCGGCATCATTGCCATGGCAACAATGAATAGTAATACACAAACTAAAACAGGTAGTGTTTTCTTCAAAGGATTATGAGCGTAGTTTTTGAGAGAATTTGTGCTGTAGAAACACAATCATTAGCTCAAAGAACTAAAAAAAAATGAACTCCTGCAAGAAAAGTATGGTAAAGCTTCAGAAAAGAGGTTTCTGAACCAAAACTCTTAAATTTTTATTGCGCTTATAACAGGTGATGAAAGCGGCTTATTTAAAAACTTTTTTACAAAAGGATTTTTATTGGCGCGGTTTAAATCTTTAAAGCTTTCAGAAGTAGAAAGCATAATAATTTTACATTTCTGATGAATAGCAGCCGGTAATTCTGCAAACGCATCCAGAAACTGAAATCCATCCATGATGGGCATATTGATATCCAGAAAAATTATTTCCGGCAAGTCTTCCGTATTTTCTTTTTTAAGATATGCCAATGCTTCGGGTGCACCCTGATATGAAATAACACAGGATGCGAAATGACCGGTTTCCAAAATCTTTTTATTGATGTAATTATCCATCGAATTATCATCAATCAATAATACTTTACCATAGCGGGTTGGTGTTGAGGTTTGTTTCTGAGTAATTGTTTGCGTGTTCATATTACTTAATTTACTTTAGACTTGATTTATTTAATTACTTGAACGTTGTTGTATAAACTTTTACTGAATAATTTGAATTAATATTAATACGGTCAACCTCTTAAAAAGATTCACTTTTTTAATATTATTTTAATGGTTGTTAATAACAAAAAATCCCGCTCAGGCGGGATTTTTTATGATAGCATTTTTAAATAATGTCAGCTTGCCATTCTAAGCTGTACATTTTGATGTGAAGCATCCGTTATTTCTATATGATAACCATAAATACCTATGTAACCCGCTTCTGGATAAGGAACCACATCACACCAGATCTGAAGTTCTCCAAACTGCATTCTACATTCTGCAGGCTGAGGGTTTTTCATTGCTGATTTTATTTCAGGACAAGCTTTCAGTAATCCGGTAGAAAGCTCTGCACCCATTTTGCAGTTCCAGTAACCAAGCAAGGGCATGGCAGCACTGTTAGTATTCAATAGTTTTCCTTTATAGTTGAATTTGAATACAGGAAATGCATCTTTCATCTCTATGGGTTGTGAATTTTTCTTCATTTTGAAATTATTTTTTTTGTTATTTACAAATATTATTAACTCCATAAATTTAAATGGAGCAAAAGCAGACTATTCTTACAAATACCTTTTTAAGATGCACTTTGCATTTTCATCATGGGTATTATTTTTTTCTTATTATTTTTGTACTCTGTTATAACCCCTTATTATTATGCCGTATCCAGAACAATTATGCGCTCCCATGCGCCAGGAACTCACATCAATTGGTTTTACCGAGCTAAAAGATGGAATGCAGGTAGATTCCACTATACCCAATAGCAAAGGCACTCTTTTGCTGGTTATTAATTCAGTGTGCGGATGTGCTGCCGGAGCTGCACGACCCGCTGTGAAGATGGCATTAAGCAGAAGCGAATTTCGCCCTGATCATTTATGTACTGTTTTTGCTGGTCAGGATGTAGAAGCTACTTCTTATGCACGCAGGCTCACTTTGCCATACCCTCCTTCTTCACCAAGCATTGCTTTGTTTAAAGATGGAGAACTGGTTCATTTTATTGAGCGTCATCTTATCGAAGGTCATTCTGCTGAGATGATAGCAGAAAACCTGATGGCTGCCTTTGAAGAGTTTTGTGAGCCGGTAAACGTCAGATAAAAAAAAGAATTTTTTTTAAGCCGTGGTTTGTTAATGGAATCACGGCTTAAGTTTTATTAATCACCTTAGGAACCAAAAAATATTCCTCATTTTTCATTGGTGCATTCTTTAAAGCATCTGCTCTTGTGATTTGATGCACTACAACATCCTCCCGTAAAACATTGGTGTCGTCATTAACAAAAATCAAAGGTTCCACTCCCTCAGTATTTACTTCATTAAGCTGATCAACAAATTGCAAAATTCTATTTAGATCATTGCGGATTTTTTCTTTTTCTGTTTCATCAGCAAAAGATAAACGTGATAAACGTGCAAGCTTGTCAATGAGTTCGGGTGATATTTCCATGTTGTATCATTGTTTGCTTAATAATATTACGAACGCTTTCACGAAGAGTGGAAACATCATCATCACCCATTCCTTTGGTTTCAATAGGTGTATGAATAATTATTCTTGATAATCCGGGACGGCAGAGATAACGCAATCCTTTTTTGTCAGGAAAAATTTTCCAGTTATCCAGGTAAGTGACCGGCACTATCGGAATTTGTTTTTCAATGGCAAGTTTGAATGCACCATTTTTAAAAGGTCCTACATCAGGTGAACATTCAGGGATGGTAGCTTCAGGATAAATAGCAATGCTGATTCCCCTGTCAATATCTTCTTTTGCACGATTAAAAGCTTTGTGTGATGCAGTGATGCTGGTTCGGTCAACAGGAATATTCATCCGTTGAAAAAAAATTTTAAATAAGGGTATGGTAAGTAATTCAGCCTTACCCATAAAATGAAAGTAATTTGGAAATACAATGTTGGTAATAACAATGTCAAGGTAAGAAGTGTGATTAGGACAGATTACATACGCTCTTTTACGGTCAATAATTCCTTCACGCCTGATAGTGTAAAAAATACCGCTTCCAAAAAGAATAATGTGTGCCCAGACTTTTTTTAATCTGAACGCATATCTGAACCAGCTTCGCTTTCTTAGTAAAATAAAAAACAACGGATAAAGCAGTATAAAAGACAAACCGCCTACTATAAAAAACCAAACGCACCAGATTCTACGCAGTGCAAACGAAATAAATTTCACAGGGCGAAAATAAAGTATTTACCCCTGTGAGGGTTTGAAACCTTCACAGGGGTGACTTGAAGTTAAGTAAACCCTTTAATTTAGCCCGCTATGGAAACAGTAGTCAGCGGCATCCGCTCCACAGGTAATCTTCATCTTGGAAATTATTTTGGAGCAGTAAAAAATTTTTTGAAGATGCAATATGAG
The DNA here is from genome assembly GCA_031363705.1 of Bacteroidota bacterium. Classification (GTDB taxonomy): domain Bacteria; phylum Bacteroidota; class Bacteroidia; order AKYH767-A; family OLB10; genus JANLUX01. The sequence continues at coordinate 19,771 of JANLUX010000170.1, read as the reverse complement.
CATCATTGCTTTTTTTTTATTGCAGATTATCATTCGCTCACCACACATCCAACTCCTGAAAACTTAAAAAATAATGTAAGGCAGGTATTGGTTGAATATCTTGCCTGCGGTCTCGATCCTGAAGCAACTACAATTTATGTTCAAAGTGATATTCCGGAAACTGCTGAATTGTATTTGCTCATGAATATGAATGCTTATGTTGGGGAACTGGAACGGTCAACAACATTCAAAGATAAAATCCGCAATCAGCCTGATAATATTAATGCGGGATTACTTACTTATCCTGTTTTAATGGCTGCTGACATTTTACTTCATCGTGCATCACGCGTTCCGGTGGGTAAAGACCAGGAACAACACTTGGAAATGACACGCACATTTGGAAACCGTTTTAACCGGTTATATAAAACAGAATATTTTCCTGAGCCTGTAGCTTTTAATTTTGGAGAAACGTTGGTAAAAATTCCCGGGTTGGATGGAAGCGGAAAAATGGGAAAATCAGAGGGAGAAGGAAATGCAGTTTTTTTAGCAGACAGTGCAGATGTAATTCGAAAAAAAGTAATGCGTGCTGTTACAGATGCAGGACCCACTGAACCTGATCAAAAAAAACCGGAAGCTATTCAGAATTTATTTACATTGATGAATGTGTTAAGTAAACCGGAAACCGTTCAGCATTTCGAAGAGCAATACAACAAATGCACTATCAGGTATGGTGATTTGAAAAAACAATTAGCAGAAGATATGATTGCTTTTGTACAACCATTAAGCGAGAAGATTAAAGAAATTAATAGTGATGAATATTTTTTAAAGAAAGTGATGGGGCATGGAAAAGAAAAAGCACATGTAAGTGCATCAAAAACTATTAAGGAAGTACGCGAAATAATCGGTATAAAGTATTATTAAAAAAATTTAAACCGTTATCTCCCTTTTAAATTTTTAATAAGGCAAAGGAAACCGCAGAGGAAAATATTTTTCTCTGCGGTTTTTTTTATAATGACTATATACTCTTTGCGATGAAAACTAAATCGGAGTAATGCCTTTAATAAACTTCACATTTATTTTTTCCATCATTGCTTTGCAGAATTCATAATTGCGTTGTGTTATTGCTTTGCGGAAAGTATTCAGATTCTGCAGCGAGATAAAATAATAATCGCTTTTGTAAAGATCACCATCAATCTGCTTGTTAATCATTCCGTATTTCACTGAACCATTAATCAATTCAAACTTGGCTGTGACATTCAGATGTTGTTCAATTTCGTTGCTTTGCATATGAAATATTGTTTAGCACTTTTTTCAAGCAATATAAAGCAGTTAGATTCCGAAAAATTTTGAATAATTGATTTTTCTTACATAATACTCCTGCAAAAACGCATGTAATCCGTAGATCCCACCTCCGTGAATCCGGCACCGCGCAAGAGATTAATTATTTGTCCGCGATGATATGTACTGTGATTCATGCAATGTAAAATGATATCACTGGTAGCATTTTCAAATTTCTTTCCATCTAAAGTCTGATAAGAAATTATGGAATCGGGGTTTCTATTTAAACCATTCACATAATCAATGAACTGTTGGGAGCTATTCAACAACCCATCACAGGCTGCTGACAAATTACCATTAAAATTTTTGCTCGGGAATTCAGATAAGGATGTTCCGTTCAAACGGCTAAGCCAGATAAACTGTGCATCCCAGATATGCAATAAGGTTTTTCTTACAGTAGGAAAGCTTCCCGGTTGTTCAACATCAGCAATTGCTTCTCCGGCCTTGATAATAAATCCGCAAATGGTTTGGTTTGCCCAGAGATTATATCTTGTCAGTTTAAGAAACATAAAGAATTTTTTTGGTCAGAAAATATTATAAATGCTTGTTGAGTAAATTGAATTCTAAAACTTTTGGAAGGTATTTTTCGTTAAGGCAGCGATGCAAAGCAACTCCATGTTTGTTGTGATGCATATCAGTGCCTACCATATCTATCATTTCAAGATCAATCATTTTTTCACCGGCCTTTTTTGCATCTGGACCATAATATCCTGCCAGCGAATTTAAATTTAACTGAAGCAAAACTCCTGTATCACGAAGCGAACGATACTCATCAAAATTATTATACCAGAAAGGATAACGTTCAGGATGTGCAAGAATGGGTTTATAACCTAAAACCTGTGCACGAAAAAATATCTGCTTGAGATTATCCGGTGGATTGATATAAGAGATCTCCGTCAGCAAATAATTATCACCAAATGTCATCAGTTTTTCTTCCTCCAGCTTTTGCAGGAATCCATCATCAACATAATATTCAGCAGCAGCAGAAATTTCAACAGGAATGTTTTCTACTTTCAATACTTCGCGAACCTGCTCCAATCCTGCATTAATTATTTCAGGAGTGTTTTTATAATAATCAGTCATGATATGCGGAGTGGTGATAAGCCGCGTAAATCCTAAACCATGCAAAGTCTTAATCAGGTTGATACTTTCTTCCATTGTTTTTGCTCCATCATCAATTCCCGGAATAAGATGTGAATGCATATCAACATTTAATATTGAAAAATTTAATGTTTCTGCGGATTTGTTTTTGGAAGAAGAAAAAATATTAAAAATGCTACGCATGTTTTTTTGAGAATGTTTTTTTAAACCACTCTACTGTTGCAGGCAATCCTTGTTGAAGACTGTACTGCGGATCGTAATGCAGCAATTTCTTTGCCATGGAAAGATCAGCCAACGAATTTTTTACATCTCCCTTTCGCTCCGGCATGTATCGTGGAAGTTTAGTGCTCCCTGTAATTCCGGCAATGAGCGAATAAAGCTGGTTCACCGATATGCTTTCACTCACCGCAACATTATAAACTTTATTTAGTGCCTGTTCATCTTCAGCAAACAAGGCACGTACATTCGCCTGAACAGCATTCTCTACGAAAGTAAAATCACGTGTCTGTTCTCCATCTCCATAAATCACTGCATCAGTATCAAATAATTGTGCGTTCATAAAAAGTGGAATTACAGCAGCGTATGGTCCGTTAGGATCCTGGCGCGGACCAAACACATTAAAATACCGTAAGCCAATCAATGGCATTTTATAATGAATAGCAAAAACAAAAGCATATAATTCGTTACTCAATTTAGAAACCGCATAAGGAGAAAGCGGATTACCATGGTTCGATTCCTTCTTTGGTGATGCTGTGCTGTCACCATAAACAGAAGAAGAACTTGCGTACACAAAACGGTTAACACCTGCATCGCGTGCAGCAACAAGCATATTTAAAAAAGCTGTAACATTTACTTCATGTGTTGCAATCGGATTTTGAATTGAACGCGGAACAGAGCCTAACGCTGCCTGGTGACTTACCAGATTTATTCCTTCACAAGCTCTTGCACAGGTTTCTTTGTCTGTAATGTCTCCTTCAATAAATTCAAAAGCAGGATTGGATAAAAAGTTTTCTATGTTGCGATGAAATCCATTGCTGAGATTATCAAGCACGCGCACTTTTTTTGCTCCGTTTAACAAAAGATATTCTACAAAATTAGAACCAATGAAACCTGCACCACCTGTTACAAGAATATTTTTTTGGGTGATATCAGCATTGTGATATTTATATTTAAAAACAGGGTGTGAAGACATGATTGAGTACTAACTTATTTATCGTAATTGATATTGTTTTTCATAATAATGCTGATAATCACCGGATGTTACCTGTTGCATCCATTCTTCGTTTGCAAGATACCAGTCAACAGTTTTTTCAAGTCCTTCTTCAAATTGTAAAGATGGTTTCCAACCTAATTCACGTTGTAGTTTGGATGAATCAATTGCATAGCGCATATCATGTCCTGCGCGGTCTTTTACAAACGTGATCAATTTTCGGGAAGCACCACTTTCACGTTTTAATTTACGGTCCATGATATCACATAACAAGTAAATCAAATCAATATTTTTCCATTCATTATGACCACCGATGTTATAAGTCTCACCATTTTTTCCCTGGTGAAAAATCACATCAATAGCTACAGCGTGATCTTCGACAAACAACCAGTCACGTATATTTTCTCCCTTGCCATAAACAGGAATTGGTTTATTGTTTTTAATATTATTAATTGCAAGCGGAATTAATTTTTCAGGAAACTGAAATGAGCCATAGTTGTTAGAACAGTTGCTGATAACAACAGGTAATTTATAAGTATGATGATAAGCACGAACCAAATGATCAGAACTTGCTTTCGAAGCAGAGTAAGGACTACGCGGATCATAGGCAGTTGATTCAGTAAAAAATCCTGTTGAACCTAATGATCCATACACTTCATCGGTACTGATATGGTAAAACAAGTTTGAAGTTTTAAGTTTTAAGTTTGAAGTTTTATTTAGCCATATCTTTTTTGCAGAATTTAACAGATTAACTGTACCCACAATATTTGTCATGATAAAATCCATCGGATTGGCAATGCTGCGATCAACATGTGATTCTGCAGCAAGATGTATTACACTGTCAAATTTGTATTGTTCAAATAATTCATCCATTAATAATGCATCGGTAATATCAGCTTTGATAAAAGAATAATTAGAAGCATGTTCAACATCTTTCAGATTAGCGAGGTTACCAGCGTAAGTGAGATTATCTAAATTGAAAACATGATAGTCAGGATAATTCTTTACAAAAAGTCTCACTACATGTGAGCCAATAAATCCTGCACCACCGGTTATAAGAATATTTTTTTTCATTGTTTTTATTTATCGTCATTGCGAGGAACGAAGCAATCTCACGCTATGAAACAGATTGCTTCGTTCATCGCAATGCCACTTCTTTTTTCTGCAATTCCTTTTCCCAAGCCCATGCAGAAGTGATCATATCATCTAAAGTTCTTGTTGCTTTCCAGCCTAATTCTTTATTTGCATAACTCGTGTCTGCATACACTTTCACCACATCACCAGGTCTTCGTGCAGTAATTTCATAATTTAATTTTATTCCTGTAGTACGTTCAAACGCATTGATAATCTGAAGCACACTTAAACCCTGACCTGTTCCAAGATTAAATAATTCGTAATTACTTTTTGACTTTCCGTTTAACATTCTTTCAATAGCTACTACATGTGCAGCAGCAACATCCATCACATGAATATAATCACGGATGCAGCTTCCATCGGGTGTGTCATAATCATTTCCAAACACTAACATTTTATCACGCTTTCCAATTGCAGTTTGTGTTACAACAGGAAATAAATTTATTGGTGCTCCAAGCGGATATTCACCAATCAATGATTTAGGATGCGCTCCCACAGGATTAAAATAACGTAATGCAATCGCATTAATGTTACAGGCTTTCACAGAATCGCGAATGATGTCCTCACCAATTTTTTTTGTGTTTGCATAAGGTGATTCTGCCTTTTTAACTTCTGCAAATTCATCTATCGGCAGGTAATCGGGCTCACCATAAACAGAGCAACTTGAAGAAAAAACAAAATGTTTTATTTTATGATCACGACATAATTCCAAAAGATTGATAAGAGAAACTAAATTGTTACGATAATATTCCAGGGGTTTTTCAACTGATTCGCCTACTGCTTTTAATGCAGCGAAGTGGATGATTGCATCAATATGATGTATTCGTAAAAATTCGTTAACCGCAGATTTATTGTTGAGATCAATATTTAAAAAAAAAGGCCGGACATTTGATATTTGTTCAATAGCATCAATTACTTCTTCATGCGAGTTGCTCAGGTTATCAATAATAAAAACATCATAACCTTTATTAATCAATTCAACGCAGGTGTGCGAACCGATATAACCGGTGCCTCCTGTAACTAATATCTTTTTGTTTGTATTCAATGTCCTTGTAAAAACTTATACGTTATTGTTAGAGCAATGTTTATTCTCAAGTGATGCAAAGTTAAGTAAGCTATAAAACGATTGTAAGGATTACTTAATAAATTCAACATCAATTAAAGATGAAACTTTTTTGAAATCCTTGTCAATTGTTTTGACAGTTAGATTGAGTGATCTGGCCACAGCCGTTTGATAAGCATCATCAAAATCTAATTTGTAACGTAAAGAAATTTCACCTACTTCATTATAATCGGCAGGAGCTAATGTAACAAGCTCAGCATTTGGCAACAAATCATTCAGGAAAATTTTAAATTGTTGATGCTGATTAAATTTAAATAATATTACTCCTATAGAATGTAAAGTAAAATCCGAAATAAAAAGACTCCCAATGTGCTTTTTAAGTAATGATTTACATTCATTGCTTTTTGACTGCGCCAATAATATTTCAAGAAAAATATTGGTGTCAATCAGGTATTTCGCCATTCGTGTGCTTTATGTTGTAACTCAACAGACGAATTTTGAGTGTTTCTTAATGCTCCTTCCCAATCAAATTTAAAAGATTTTTTTGTTGCTTTCTTTTTTGAGGAGGGAGCATTATTGTATTTTGAAAACAAAAATTCTATAAAATCACTTGCTTCTTTTTGTACATGAACCGGAAGCTGGAGAATTTTGCTGTATAAATTGAGTGTTGACATAATTTAAATGATAAGTACAAACTTAATGAACTTCATCAAAACCTTTATAATTAATTTAATTGAAGTGCGAACCGATATAAATCTATACCTCTTGTAACTAATATTTTATTATTTCTGTTCACCTTATTCACTTACTTCAAATTTACAAACTCCAGTAAGCAAGGGTTTTAATTTTTTTTCTGAAGATGCCTTTCAAATCAACAATGATTGCTTTTTCATTACACATCTTTTTTAAATCATCTTCTGATAAGCCGATGTATTCTTTATGATTAACAGCAATTACAATTGCATCGTAATCATTGGCAGGCTTTGTAGATAATTCAAATCCATATTCATGTTTGAGCTCATCAGAGTTAGCCTTGGGATCAATCACATCAATATTTACTCCGTAAGAGCGAAACTCGTTTACCAGATCTGCAACTTTTGAATTTCGGATATCCTCCACATCTTCCTTGAAGGTTGCACCCATTACCAGCACTTTTGACTTTGCAAGGTCTTTGCCAAGAGCAATTAATTTTTTCACTGTTTGCTTCGCTACATAAAAACCCATTGAATCATTTACATAACGACCTGAATTAATTACCTGCGAATGATACCCTAACTCCTGCGCTTTATAAGTAAGATAATAGGGGTCAACACCAATGCAATGTCCACCAACCAAACCCGGCATAAACTTTAAAAAATTCCATTTGGTTCCTGCGGCTTCCAGCACTTCGAAGGTATTAATGTTCATTTTATTGAAGATGATGCTCAATTCATTCATCAATGCAATGTTTACATCACGTTGTGTGTTCTCGATAATTTTTGCAGCTTCAGCAACTTTAATTCCTGAAGCACGAAACACACCTGCTTTTACTACCAGCTCATAAATACTTGCTATTTCATCGAGTGATTCTTCATCGCATCCACTCACCACTTTTATAACTGATGATAATGTGTGGTGCTTGTCACCGGGGTTAATTCTTTCAGGCGAATACCCTACTTTGAAATCTGTTTTGAATTTTAATCCTGATAATTCCTCAAGAACCGGAATACAATCTTCTTCTGTACAACCAGGATAAACAGTTGATTCAAACACAACATAATCGCCTTTCTTCAATACATTTCCGATGGTAGTTGAAGCACCAATCAGTGGTTTTAAATCAGGCAGTTTATGATCATCAATAGGTGTGGGAACGGCAACAATAAAAAAGTTTGCTTCCCGTAAAACCTCTAATGAATCAGTGAAAACAATATCCGCATTATCAAAAGCTGTTGATTCTAATTCTCCACTCGGATCTATTTTATTCTGCATCATCTTTACACGATCTGCGTTGATATCAAAACCAATCACAGAAACTTTTTTTGCAAATTCCAGAGCGATGGGCAATCCAACATAACCCAAACCTATCACTGCTAATTTCTTTTCTTTACTTAATATCTCTTTATACATGAGTTAATTTTATTTCAGGTTTATTTATTTTTCTTAATGCGTAAATACGCTCAATTATTTCTACCACCTTTAATCCTTCCAGTGCGTTAGTAGTTGCGTGTGTGCGTCCTTTAACTGTATCAATCACATTTTTAAAAATATATCCGTGGTTGTTTGCGCTGCCTTTATATTCACCATAATCATGTGCAGGATTTGTTTCATTCAATTGTGGCAAAGTATAATCCCGGATATGACAATACTCTACTTTGTTCATGTATTGTCATCCCACTTTTACTGAGCCCTTGCTGCCAATTACTGTTATGCTGCTTTCAAGATTTTTATCCCAGATCGCTGTAGAGTAATTTATACTTCCCATTCCTCCATCTACAAATTCAAAATGTACGATACCACTGTCTTCAAATGCTGTAAGATCTTTATGATTAAAATCGGCAAACAAAGCCTGTATATTTTTTATATCACCAAAGAGCCAGTACATCAAATCTATCCAATGCGAAAATTGTGTGAACAGAGTTCCTCCATCTAAATCACCAGTGCCTTTCCAGTTATTTTTTTTGTAATACCGATAATCACGATTCCAGTAACATACCAGCTGAACAAGATAAACATCACCAATAATTTTTTTATCAATAATTTCTTTCAACCATACACTTGGAGGTGAATAGCGGTTTTGCATAACTCCAAAAACATGACGGTGAGACTGTAATGATTTAAAAATAATTTTTTCGCAATCAGCTTTTGTGATGGCCATTGGTTTTTCTATCACAATGTGTTTACTATTACTTAAGGCCATCAAAGCATGTGCAGTATGAAGTCCGGTGGGTGAGCAAATGCAAACTACATCTATATCCAGTACTGCATTAAATAAATCTTTTACATCCGTAAAGTAAGGCACATTTAAATTATCTGCATTTAATTCTGCTGCAGGCAACACATCGCAAACAGCAACTAATTCACTTTCCTCATTGCGATGAATCATTTCAGCATGACGCTTGCCGATATGCCCATAACCAACTACTGCAAATTTTATTTTACGATCTGTCATCATAACTTCGTCACCACTCCTTTTTCCAGTTTATATCGTTCATTACTCTCAGGGCACACCGCAAAACCATTCTCATCAAAAACCAAACGATAGCCATATTCACTCATCCATCCGATTTGTTTTGCAGGATTCCCTACTACCAGTGCATAATCAGCAACATGTTTTGTGATTACTGCACCTGCACCAATAAAGGCATATTTCCCAATATCATGTCCGCAAACAATGGTTGCATTTGCACCAATAGTAGCGCCTTTTGCAACATGGGTTTTCTGATATTGATTCCGCCTGCTGATGGCACTCCGCGGATTTGTAACATTTGTAAACACCATGCCCGGTCCCAGGAAAACATCATCATCACAAGTTACTCCGGTATAGATAGAAACATTGTTTTGCACTTTGACATTGTTACCTATAACTACTCCGGATGCAACGACAACATTCTGGCCAATGTTGCATCGTTCTCCTATTTTACAATCAGACATGATATGAGCAAAATGCCAGATTTTTGTATCATCACCAATAGCACAACCTTCGTCAATAACGGCTGTAGGATGTGCGGTATATGCCATAGTTTAAAGTTTAAAGTTTGGAGTTTAAAGTTTTTAGACGCTTAAAGTTGTATGTGCTATTCAACTTTAAACTCCAAACTTTAAACTCTTATGCAAAACGATGTGCTGTTTTATAAAGTTCTTCTTCAGATAAATTCTTAAAGTACTCATAAGTTAATTTTAATCCATCAGCACGATTAATTTTCGGCTCCCAGTCTAAAATTGCTTTTGCTCTTGTTATATCCGGTTTGCGCTGTTTCGGATCATCCTGCGGAAGCGGTTTATAAATTACCTTTTGTTGTGTATGTGTGAGCTTTATTATTTCATCCGCAAATTCTTTGATTGTTATTTCACTGGGATTTCCAATGTTAACCGGATAAACGTAATCGCTTAATAACAACCGGTAAATACCTTCTATTAAATCATCTACATAACAAAAGGAACGTGTCTGGCTTCCATCACCAAATATGGTGAGATCTTCTCCACGCAACGCCTGACCGATAAACGCAGGCAATACACGTCCGTCATTCAACCGCATGCGTGGTCCATAAGTATTAAAAATTCTTACGATGCGTGTTTCAACATTATGATAAGTATGATACGCCATAGTGATTGCCTCCTGAAAACGTTTGGCTTCATCATACACACCACGCGGACCAATGGGATTTACATTTCCCCAGTAATCTTCTGTTTGCGGGTGCACAATAGGATCACCATAAACTTCAGATGTAGAAGCAACCAATATCCTTGCTTGCTTTACCCGGGCTAAGCCCAATAAATTATGGGTACCGAGCGATCCCACCTTTAAAGTCTGAATGGGAATTTTTAAATAATCAATGGGGCTTGCCGGTGAAGCGAAATGCAAAATATAATCAAGTTGTCCGGGTACAAAAACAAATTTGCTGATGTCATGATGATAAAACTCAAAATATTCAAGCTTCATCAGATGCTCAATGTTTTTTAAATCACCGGTAATAAGATTATCCATACCTACCACACGATAACCTTCTTTAATAAACCGGTCACATAAATGCGAACCCAGAAATCCGGCTGCACCAGTTATAAGAACACGTTTGCTCATTTGCTGCTTAATTATTTTTTTTACTTAACCTTTATGAATGCAAGATCCCGTGTTATGAAAATGCAGGAATTGTCGGGTTTACCGGTTCGCGGCCAATGCTGTTATAATAGAAACCAATTTCGCTCATGCGTTGGAGGTCGTAAAGATTACGTCCATCAAACACCACACGTTGTTTCATCAGTTGTTTCATTTTATCAAAGTCAGGTGTGCGGAACAACGACCATTCAGTTGCTATCAGCAATGCATCCGCATCCTGCAATGCTTCATAAGGATCTGCCGCATAATGTATAGTATCACCGATAGATTTTTTTGCATTTTCCATGGCTTCAGGATCAAATGCAGTAACACTTGCACCGGCTGCTAACAATTCGCGAATGATATATAATGCCGGTGCTTCGCGGATATCATCAGTATCAGGCTTGAAAGCCAAACCCCAAACAGCAATTTTTTTACCGGATATGTTGCCATCAAAATAATTTTTCAGTTTTTTTACAAGCAACAATTTCTGCTCCTCGTTAATCTGCATTACTGAGTCGAGCACTTTAAAATCATAACCGTAATCGGCTGATGTTTTATACAATGCCTGTACATCTTTTGGAAAACAACTTCCACCATAACCAATACCGGCAAACAAAAATCTTTTACCAATGCGGCTGTCAGAACCAATACCGATACGCACAGCATCCACATTGGCACCCACTTTTTCACACAGGTTTGCAACTTCATTCATGAAAGTAATCTTGGTAGCAAGAAATGCGTTAGCTGCATATTTGGTTAATTCAGAAGAACGTTCGTCCATAAAATAAATCGGGTTTCCCTGTCGCACGAAAGGAGCATACAAATCACTCATTATCTTTTTTGCTTTCTCAGACCGCGTTCCGATAACAACGCGATCAGGTTTCATAAAATCGTCAACTGCAAAACCTTCGCGTAAAAATTCAGGGTTTGAAATCACATCAAAATGGACGCTGCAATTTTTTGCAATTGCTTCACGTACTTTTTCTGCGGTACCCACTGGCACGGTACTTTTATTGATTACAATTTTATAATCCTTAATCAGTTTTCCTAATTGATTGGAAACTCCCAGCACATATGATAAATCTGCAGAGCCATCTCCACCGGGAGGAGTTGGCAAGGCAAGAAAAATAATAGTTGCATCACCTATTGCTTCTTCTAATTTTGTGGTGAACTCTAAGCGTCCTTGCCGGATGTTGCGTTCAAATAAGGCATCCAGGTGCGGTTCATAAATCGGGATTTGACCGTTTCGCATCCTTTCAACTTTGTTTGCATCAATGTCAACGCAAACTACATGGTTACCCATCTCTGCAAAACAGGTTCCGGTAACTAACCCTACATATCCAGTTCCTACTACTGCTATATTCATTTGTTATTTTTTATTTTTTATATTAAATTCAGATACAATACCACGATGTATAAATAAACTTTCACTTTTTGAAACATTGGCATTTCATATCATTAGTTTTTTTCAACGTAATCCCATTATACTTTTAAGAATGGAAATGGTTACAGGAAATTATTTATTTACAAATTCAAGTATGTTGTCGCAGATATAACGCAAATCATCTTCGGCCATTTCAGTGTGCATTGGCAATGAAATAACCTGGTTACAAAGTTTCTCCGTCACCGGGAAATCGCCATGCTTATAACGTGCATCCATATATGCTTTTTGCATGTGTAATGGAATGGGGTAATAAATCATTGCAGGAATTTCTTTTGCTGCAAGATGTTCTTTTAATGCTGTACGGCTCACTCCATTTAAAACCAAGGTATATTGATGAAACACATGTGTTGATTTTTCAGCGCGTACAGGAGTTTTTATTTTAGGATTATTGCTGAATGCATTATCATAAAAAGCGGCAGCACGCTGACGGGCTTCAGCATACTGATCAAGATAACGAAGCTTGATGCGGAGTATGGCAGCCTGTATACTGTCCAATCTTGAGTTAACACCTATCTCATCATGATGATACAAAACAGTTTGTCCGTGATTTGCAATGATCCGTATCTGAGACGCAAGCTCATCATCATTGGTAAAAATTGCACCTCCATCACCCATGCATCCTAAATTTTTGCTGGGAAAAAAAGAAGTGGTTCCTATTGTTCCGATGGTCCCTGCTTTATGCGTTATACCATTTTTCATTGTATAATCCGCACCAATTGCCTGTGCAGTGTCTTCAATAACATGTAAATGATTTTCGTTTGCAATTTCCATTACTCTTTGCATCTCGGCACATTGACCAAACAAATGCACAGGTACTATACCAACAGTTTTTTTTGTGATAGCCCGCTCAACAGCATCGCAATCCAACGTGAATGTATCAGGATCAACATCCACTAACACTGGTTTTAATTTTAATAATGCAATTACTTCAGCTGTTGCAACATAAGTAAAACTTGAAGTAATCACTTCATCACCCGGTTTAAAGTTGAGCGCCATCATTGCAATCTGTAGAGCATCCGTTCCATTGGCACATGGAATAACATTTTTTACATCCAGATAATCTTCCAGTTCTTTTGCAAAAGCCTTAACCTCCGGACCATTGATGTAAGCAGATGACATTACAACATCCATAATTGCTTTATCAATTTCTGGTTTTATTTTTTCATACTGGCTGATCAGGTCAACCATTTGCATTTTTTTTATTGCTTCCATTCTTTCAGTTTAACGGTTTACAGTTTACGGTTTACAGTTTGTAGATTCCTGAGTAAGCAACCGTAAACTGTAAACCGTAAACTGTAAACTAAGAATGCACGAAGATAAAAAGTTATTTAGAGATTCTATTTACTTCGCAGAGTGGTTTTATATCGCATTAACCCGTCATTTTTCACCTCATCATCAATTTGGTTATTTTCGTCCGCTCATGATCCGCATAAATTTATTTTTAACATTACTGGTTTCTCCTCTTTTAATTTTTGCTCAATCAAGCGTGAAAGATTCATCTATTTCAATGTTGATGATAAGACCAGGAATCGGATTGCAAATGCCGGGTGGAGATTTGTCAAAGCGTTTCGGCAACAATGCAGTAATCAGCATGGATGTGACTTACAAACACCGTAAAAAGTGGATGCTGAATGCAGAAGGGAGTTTTATCTTCTCCAATAAAATTAAGCAGGCAAATCTTTTTACTCACCTCATTAACGATCAGGGAATAATAATAGGAGATGATGGCCGTGTTGCAGATATCAGGGTTTATGAACGCGGATATTACATTACAATTTCATCGGGCCTGTTATTCAACTTCAAAAAACCAAATCCTAATTGTGGAATATTTGTGACCACGGGTGTTGGATATATTCAGCACAAAATACGTGTTGAGGATTACACCAAAACAGTTCCTGCTTTACGCGATGATTATAAAAAAGGCTACGACCGATTAACCAACGGAATATGTTTACATGAAAGTGTGGGTTATTTGTTTATCAGTAATTATCGCTTAGTTAATTTTTATTTTGCAGCAGATGCTGTGCAGGGGTTTACCAAAAGCCGCAGGACATATAATTTTGATGACATGGGTTCAGAAAATAATCAGCGATTGGATTTGCTTTTTGGTGCGCGCATTGGTTGGGTGCTTCCATTATACCGTCAGGCTCCTGAAAAATTCTATATCTACTGATGTGGATCCTGTATTATTTTGCTCTTAAATCTTATGGTATTGCTTTAACTTTTTTTGCGTTTTTCAATAAAAAAGCTGCCCAATTTATTAAAGGAAGAATTGGGCTTTTTAAGCATGTTGAAAACACATTGCAACCTGGAGAAAAACGCATCTGGTTTCACTGTCCTTCTTTAGGAGAATTTGAACAAGGCAAACCGGTGCTTAATGCTTTACGCGATGTTTACCCTGATCATAAAATTGTACTCACATTTTTTTCTCCTTCAGGATATGAGAATAAAAAAAATGAACCGACCGTTGATTATGTCTTTTATCTTCCGATTGACGGACCATCGCACAGTAAATGGTTTGTGAAAACTGTGCAGCCTTCAATGGCGTTTTTTGTGAAGTACGATTTCTGGCATTTTTATATTAAAGAATTGCACGACAATAAAATTCCGGTCTTCAGCATCGCAGCAATATTTCGCCCTTCGCAAATTTATTTTAAGCCGTATGGAGTTTTCTTTAAGAACATTTTGAAACGATTCACACATTTATTTGTGCAGAACCAGCAATCATTAGAGTTATTGTATCAGCATGAACTGGCTCATGTATCCGTTAGCGGTGATACCCGGTTTGACCGCGTTTATCAAAACAGCCGCAACGCACATGCATTACCCGAGATTGAAAGATTTAAAAACAATCAATTTCTTTTTATTGCAGGAAGCACCTGGCATGCAGATGAGAAATTATTGGTTGATTTGATTAATCAAAGTGAAGGAATAAAATTTATTATTGCTCCGCATGAAATCCATCCTCATCATATCAGGACTTTATCACGTTCATTGAAAAAAAAGTGTCTGCTTTATTCAGATATTAATAAGGAGGATACTGCTCAATGTGATGTTTTGATAATTGATAACATTGGTATGTTAAGCCGTTTGTATGCTTATGCAGATGTAACTTATGTTGGTGGAGGATTTGGCGCAGGAATACACAACACACTGGAAGCAATCGCATACGGAGCTCCTGTTATTTTCGGACCTAACCATAAGAAATTTCAGGAAGCAAACGATCTTGTAAATCAACAAGGTGCTTTTGTGATTAACGACCATACTGAGCTGCTAAGAATTGTAAAAGATTTAAAAGAAGATGTGGACCGCAGAAATGAAATCAGTAAAAAAAACAAACGCTACATTGAAAGCAGAAAAGGTGCAACAGATGTAGTGATGAATTATCTGAAGATTAATTTTCCCTTACAGGGATAAACTTCAAAGTTATAAAACTGTCAACCCGTAAACTTATTTCTTCGGTTTACCAATCACCTTATACTCACCTTCTCCTTTTAAAATGCTTGCATAAAGCGTAGGATTATTTAAAACTGAAATGGCATCTGTAACTACAGGGTCATTACTGAAAGAATATTCATATCGTCCTTTTTGAAAATAATAGCGTGCAACAATTTCTTTTTCGAGCAACAGTTTTATATCAGGTTTGAATTTAATCAGGTCAGCGTTTTTATCGTGCTTTAATTTCTGACCTAATTTTTCAAATTCATTCTTAATGTTATCAAAATATTTATCCTTGGTGGCAATCACTTTTAATTCTTCAAGATTTTTTTCTGAATCCGTGCTGTAGTCATAATCTTTATCAGCAAGAAATTTGATGAAATCATTATAATCTGCATCTGTTAATTTGAATTGTCGTGCTGCCGGAATGGAATCATGATGATTGCGGTAATAAGTTGCATAATCAAAAAGAAGCAGCTTCTTAGCTAAACTACTGGTGATGTTAGCTGTGATAGGAGGTTCAATATAACGATCAGGATACACTCCGCTTCCGTCATATACAACCCGTTGATTCAAAGTAGTAAATGGTTTCATCAGCGAATCAGGCACATGATCTACACTACCGTCCTCATGTCGCGAAGCATAATTAAGTGCCTGAACGCAGCGTCCGCTTGCAGTAAAATATTTTGCTACGGTAATTTTTATCTGGGTATTATAACTGAGTGGTTTGGTTTGTTGCACCAATCCTTTTCCAAAACTTCGCTGACCAATAATCACTCCTCTATCTAAATCCTGAAAATTACCGGAAGTAATTTCACTTGCAGATGCAGATCCTCGATCTATAAGCACAGCAATTGGTATATCAGGATCCATGGCATCCACTTTGGCAGCATAAGTATTGGTGGAGCCTTGTATCTTACCAACCTGTTTAACTAAAAGCGTTCCTTTTGGAATCCATAAATTTAAAATGTTCACTGACTCTTCGAGTAATCCTCCACCGTTGCCACGTAAATCAAACACAAGCGATTTTAATTTTGGATTTTTCGTGAGTTCTGTAAAAGCTTCACGCATTTCGCTGTAACAGTTTTGTAAAAACTTATCCAGCTTAATGTATCCAATGCTGTCATTAATCATTCCGTAATAAGGAACGTTTTTGATTTTGATTTCTTCGCGGGTTATTGATTTTTCAATAGGCTGTGCAACTCCTGGTCTTCCAAGTTTAACGCGGATGGTAGTTCCGCTCTGCCCTTTCATCAAGTTATCCACTTCGTCAGGAGCTAATCCTTTTAAAGGACGGCCATTTACCTCCAGCAAAACATCTCCAGCCCGCAGGTCAGCTTTGTGCGCAGCAAAACCTTCATATACATCAGCAATAACAATACTATCACCCCGTTTGAAAGAAGAAGCACCTAATCCACCATATTCTGTGCTTACATGTTTCATCCTGTAATCTTCAATTTCTGATTCAGGATAATAATTAGTGTAAGGATCCAGGTTCTTTAACATGCCGTCAATACCATTTTTTAATAACTGACCCGGCTTTACTTCATCAACATAAAGCTGATTTACGGTTTTGTAAACATTGGAGAAAATATCAAGCTGTTTACTGATCTCAAAATAATCATCTACAAACCCCACACTGAGGATAAATACCAGGCAGGCAGATATCAGAAGTAATGACTTACGTATTTTTTTCATTCAAACAATTCTTTTACCAGGAAACATAAAATTTTCTGCGAGTCAAAGATAAAAACTTAAATGCGGATGGAATATTGTATTGGAGATAAGTTGTTGGTGATTGAATGATTATGTGATTAGGATTAGTGTAAATTTTTTATGATTAAGAGTTCAACTTTCTCATCACCACTTTTAACAATTCACGTTCAAGAACCAATTCTGCAATGTATTCTTCAAAAGCAACCGAAACAGGTGCTTCCTTCACTTTTTTTTCTGAAACATCAATTCTATAAAGTAATACAAAAACTTTTTCAGCATCACGGTTTAGTAAATCTCTGAATAGAATAATGAGCTGATCTTTCACTTCGCGATAAGCTGTTTTTTCATTACCGCTAAAAAAAATATCCAAATCAAAAATGCTTAAATCTTTTTTTATCTGCGAAACCGTATCACGGATTATTGCAAGATCATGACGGTAAGGAGCGATGGAGAAAGATGTCATTTGCAAAATCAATTAATTGCTAAAGTACGAATGTTAGTTATTGTTAAAATGTAAAAGCCTGAGTGCAATGCAACTATTTGTCAAATTCTCCGTCTTCCCTTTTATTATCTTATTACGATCTTATGACTGACCTTTGGATTTGTGCATTAACTAATACTTACTTTTGACTCATAATAATTATCTAATCTTAATCAAAACCTTCACTATGAAAAAAATTCTACTTCTTACAATGACAGTTCTTTTCAGCTTATCTGCTAACTCACAAACTCAAAATAACCTGGCTGGAATCAAAGGCAAACCTGCATCAGTTAAGATGAAGCCAATGAAAGCGCAAACGGCTACAACTGGTGATAAGATTTATGTTCGAGAACCAATGCACCCAATATTACAACGAAACTCATACAACACGCATACCTCGTCAACCTTTACAGAAACTATTCTTGGTCTAACGCAGTATGATTTCCAAAGCTACCGTAGTGTGGGAAGGCGAATTTCAAATAATGGGGATGGTACTCTTTCCACAGTATGGGCTTTTGATTGGGTATTGAATCACGGTATAGGGTATAATTATTACGATGGAACAAACTGGAATATTGCACCTGGCAATATAACTACCAATTCTCAATCTTCTTTTCCAACTATAGACTTAGGTACATCAGGTGAGTTCATAACATTCAGTGAATATGGTAATGGAGTTCAACTTGGTCAAAGAATAACAAAAGGTATTGGGCCAATTACGAAAAGTTCAATCGGTTCTGGGGCTGGAGATCCCGGAACACGATTTGCCCTCGGTGGAGTAACAGGAGACACTATACATGTAGTAACTAAAACAGGGATAACCCTTGATTACAGTCGTTCAATTGATGGAGGCTTAACATGGATAGATGATCATATTCAGATTCCGGGAACCGGGCCTGCATTTATGTATGGAGTTGGACCTGAAGAATTCAACATTGATGCAAGGGGAGATGTTGTTGCGGTGGTAATTGGTGGTTACACCAATGATGTTGTATTATTAAAGTCAATAGATGGAGGAGTAACTTGGACAAGAACCTTAATCTTACCTTTTCCACTTGGCCCACTTTATAATCCTGCGAGTATGAATACAGATACAACAGGTGATGGATTAGGAGAGATGATTTCAAGTAATGCCGGAGATGTTACCGTTACTATTGATAATAATAATATTTGTCATGTTGCATTTAGCCACATGTTTGTAGTAGAGGATATAGGTGACACAATTATAAGCTATTACCCTGCAGATAACACTGGTTTAAATTATTGGCACGAAGGAATGATTAGCCCTGTAACTATAACTTCCGCAGAAGATTTTGACGGAAATGGTTTTATTAATATTCCAATCAATCCATTTGATTCAACTGAAACGGGTTTTGGTTTATATAATATTGGCCTGGTAGGTCAACCTTCTATTGGGATAGCCAGCGACAATAATATTTATATTGCTTACTCAGCTATTGATGAAAGGGCCGATACCACTGCATGGAAAACAGCCATGCGTCATATCTTTATCACAGGTTCATCTGATGGAGGTAATACATGGTCATATTCTTCTACGATTAATCCAAGTCCTGACGGAGATTTTCAAGAGGCGGTTTGGCCGAGCGTTGCAACTTTAGTTGACTCACTTATTCATATTATTTATCAACGTGATCTGGCACCTGGGCATTCATTGTCTAATAATACAACTCAGGCAGCAAATAATATACTTTATCCGAGTGAAATAGTTTATGCGGGAGTTTTAGCGAATACTATTGTAAATATAAATGAAACTTCAATTGGATTATCTGCTATAGATGTTTTTCCGATTCCCTCCGCCAACTTCTGCTACATCACAGCATTATCGTTTACCAAGGCTACATTATTTTTATATGATATTACTGGTCAAATTTTAATGAAAGAAAATTTTAATGATAAATTAAGTCTTAATATTTCTACATTGAGTGCTGGAATGTACTTCCTAGATATTGTAGACTCAAAGGAAAGAAGGGTGAAGGGGAAAATAATAAGAGAGTAAATGAATACTCGAGCTGTGGATACATACTACTATTTTATACTACCCCCAATACATG
>JANLUX010000159.1:0-25805 GCA_031363705.1 Bacteroidota bacterium | reverse complement strand
TTTCATATTTCGCAATATGATAACCCAACGTTTATGCACTCCTTCAATAATTGGTAATGAAAGATTAACCGGAGCTTTGCTGTCAGCTAATTCAGCCCATCGTGCTTCCAGATACGGTTTAATAGTTGGTGTGTCTTCAGTGAGCGCTAACTTAAAACGGATGTAAGCATTCATGTGACTGTCAGCTACATGATGCACCACTTGTCTTACCGTCCAGCCCTCATCCCGATAAGGAGTATCTAATTGGGATTCATCAAGTGACTTCACTTCTTTTATTAAACGCTCTGGCAATTTTTCAATTATATCAATATAACTTGAAATATCTGACTCAGAAACCGAATCAGGTGTTTTGAATTTTCCTATTGGATAACGAAGTTTTTCATCAATCATGACTTTATTTTTTTTGTAAATGTAAAATTTAGATAGGTATTATTTAAGAGGCGGGTGTGTTTATTTTTCCGTACTTTGTTCTCTCTTAAAATTCAATAAAAAAGTGAGTAAAAAAGGTCGTGTTTTGGTGGCAATGAGCGGAGGGATTGACAGTTCCGTTGCAAGTATTTTATTGCATGAACAAGGCTATGAGGTGATTGGCATTACCATGAAAACATGGGATTATGCTGGAGTTGGTGGAAACAAAAAAGAAACCGGTTGCTGCAGCCTTGATAGTATTAATGATGCAAGAAGCATTGCAGTGCGCTATGGATTTCCACATTATATATTGGATATCCGCCAAGAGTTTGGTAATTATGTGATTGACAATTTTGTGGATGAATACCTGGCTGGCCGCACCCCGAATCCGTGTGTGATGTGCAACACTCATATTAAATGGGAAGCACTATTAAAACGTGCTGATATGCTGGGTTGTGATTTGATTGCCACCGGTCATTATGCCAAAGTGAGAGAAGAAAACGGCCGTTATGTAATTTCAAAAGGTCTGGATGCGAACAAAGATCAGAGTTATGTGTTGTGGGGAGTAACGCAGGAATGTTTGTCTCGCACTATTTTTCCCATTGGAGGATTTGAAAAATCTGCCATCCGCCAGATGGCACATGACATGGGATTGCATGAGCTTGCTAACAAAAGTGAGAGTTACGAAATATGTTTTATTCCTGATAATGATTACCGCTCATTTCTTAAAAACCGTGTGAAAGGTTTAGAAGAAAAATTAACGGGTGGTAATTTTATTGATGCAGAAGGAACTGTTTTGGGTACTCATAAAGGTTATCCTTTTTATACCATTGGTCAACGCAAGGGTTTGGAGATTGCCGTGGGAGAACCAATGTATGTAACTGAAATTGTACCGCAAACAAATACTGTTGTATTGGGTTCAATTGAAAATTTGCAGAAACAGGAAATGTGGGTGCGTAATATTAATCTTGTAAAGTATGCTTCATTGGATAATTCCATGGATGCAGTTACCAAAATCCGTTATAAAGACATTGGTACACTAAGCACTTTAACACAAGATGGAGATCGAATGCATATTGTTTTTCATCATAAAGTAAAAGGTGTGGCACCCGGACAAAGTGCAGTATTTTATGAAGGAGACGATGTGATTGGCGGTGGTTTTATTGATATAAAGTGAACAACTAAAAAATAGTTTTAACGTATAATGACAGATATAAATTTCTTTAAGATGAAGACAATTAAATATTTGATCATTATTGCTACGTTAACCTCTTTAATTACTTCCTGCAAGAAGAATGAGGATCAGGCTCCCCTTTATTTAGGTTATAATTATTTCCCGGTGAATGTAGGTCGCGTTATGATTTATGATGCAGATTCAACAGTTACTGATGAATTTACTCAGGCCACCACAACTCATCATTTTCAAATCAAAGAGGTGATTGATTCCACTTTTATGGATAATGAAAATCGTCCGACACAACGCATCGTCCGTTATGTTCGTGATTCATCAAATGCTGCATGGAATATATTTAAAGTCTGGTCAGCTACTTTAACAAACACACGTGCTGAACGATATGAGGATAATGTGCGATATGTAAAACTGGTATTTCCTGTAAAGCAGGATATCCACTGGAATGGAAATGCTTTGAATACGAATGATGCACTGGAGTATAAATATACGGATGTAAACAGTCCTATGATGTTAAACAATGTGAGCTACGATTCAGTGCTTACAGTGTTGCAGGATGAAGAAGACAATTTAATTGAGCACCGTTATTTTACAGAACAATATGCGGCAGGTGTGGGAATGATTTATAAGGAAAATGTAAAACAAGAGATTGACTTTAACCTGCAAACGGTGAAAAGCGGGTATATTTACAAAGAAACATTAACGAGTTATTCTCCATGACAAAACAATTATCACTCATTGCCTTTTTATTTATATCATTAATCTCTCAGGCACAGGACAAATACGTGGTCCGTTTTACTGACAAAACCAATTCACCTTATTCAATTTCTAATCCACAGGCTTATCTTTCTCAAAAAGCAATTGACCGGAGAAACAATCAAAACATTGCCATTGATCTTACTGACATTCCGGTTAATGATACTTACATACAAGGTGTAATGAATGCCGGAGCTACTGTGCTCAACAGAAGCAAGTGGTTTAACTCAGTTACTATTCAAACTAATAATCCTTCTGTGCTCACTGCAATAAATATGTTGCCTTATGTTCAATCAACAACCAATGTAGGGCGGTTGGCTTTCAACAATTCATCGCATAATAAATTCGGGGAAGAGACAATTGAACCTTTACAGACACCAGCAATTACGTCACAACGTACGATGAGTATAAATTATGGCAATGGTACTAATCAGGCAACCATGATCAACATTAATGCATTACATGATCTGGGTTTTACCGGGCAGGGAATGACGATTGCTGTAATTGATGCAGGTTTTCAGGATGCGGATATTATGCCCTGCTTTGATAGTCTGCGTGTAAATAATCAAATATTAGGTACATGGGATTTTGTTGATCACGAGCTAAATGTTTATGATAATAATTATCATGGAGCAGCAGTGCTTAGTTGCATGGGTGCAAACGTACCGGGAGATTTAGTGGGAACAGCTCCAAGTGCTAATTACTGGTTGCTTCGTTCAGAAGAGGCAGCTACAGAATATATCATTGAAGAATACAACTGGGCATCGGCTGCTGAATTTGCTGATAGTGTGGGAGCTGATGTAATTAATTCTTCCTTAGGTTATACTGATTTTGATGATCCTGCTCAGAATCACACCTATGCTGATATGGATGGCAACACTGCTCCCTGTACCATTGCTGCTGATATGGCTGCAAGCAAAGGCATTTTAGTGGTGAACAGTGCAGGCAACTCAGGTGGTTCATCATGGCAGTATATCGGTGCACCTGCGGATGGAGACAGCGTGCTGAGCATTGGTGCAGTGGATGCGCAGGGAAATTATGCCGGGTTCAGCAGTACCGGTCCAACAGCTGATGGAAGAATTAAACCTGATGTTGCTGCTCAGGGACAAGGCACTTATGTATTTACTCCGGGAGGAACAAACTCTCAACCTGGTAATGGAACTTCTTTCTCAAGCCCTGTGATGGCTGGTGCTGCTGCCTGTTTATGGCAGGCATGGCCTAATAAAACCAACATGGAAATAACAGAGGCAATAAAAAGAAGTGCATCGCAGTATAATAATCCTGATAATTTTTTGGGTTATGGAATTCCCAATTTTGGCAATGCGAATTTATTGGTCACCACTAACTATCATCATTATGATAATGTTTTTAATGTTTTTCCAAATCCTATTGTCAATACTGAACCTGTTACAATTCAAATTGTAAATGACAGCCAACAGGTTTTAAAAATTGAATTGACAGATATCCTGGGACAGATATGCTATTCGCATGAATACAACCTTCGCGGATACAGCATTAACGAAATAAAGTTTTATCCTCCATTCAGCAGAATAGGTAATGGTGTTTTCTTTTTACGACTGCAAACAGAAGATCATTCGTATTTAAAAAAACTTATGAAGTTGTAATTCCGGGGAATTTTCACAAATAATATTTCGAAATTATTATCGCGATTATTAAATTGTCTTAGAAAAACAATTTAACTATTGAACAATAAAAGTTTTGACACCTGTAAAATTGTTACCTTTTATTTTTGCAAAATACAATCCTGAAGGTAAATCCAAATCCATTTTATAACTGTTTGCTCCGCTTAAAACAGTAGTGTAAACCAATCTTCCGGTTATATCCACTAAATTAAAATCTAATGATCTGCTACCGGTGTTTTTAATTGTAAATGCGCCATTGTTCAGCGTAGGATACAATTCAATATTGAGCTGAGCATTTGATTTTGGAGATAGATCAGTAATAGCACTGATTTCAGTTTCCCATATTCCTCTACCAAATGTGCATACATAAATTTTATTAAGCGGCACATTAAATTCTATATCCTGTACAATAACATTGGGCAAACCAATACTTGCATTCATCCAAACAGATGAAGCACTGTCAAGAATGTAAACACCAATATCAGTAGCAGCAAGTATTTTATGTGAACCCGGAATACTTTTCACACAGTTAACAGGGATATTTGGTAAATTATAACTGATATTCTGCCATGTGGCTCCTGCATCTGTGGTTTTAAAAACTTTATTTCCTGCACTGAATTGCGCCATGCTTACATAGGCAGTATTTGCATCGGTCATGCTTATGTTTACACTTGTGAAGTATAATGAATCCGGTAATCCTGCAGTAACATCTGTCCAGTTTCCTCCCCCATTGGTGGTAACATACATACTGCCCGGCACATTGTATTCATACCTGACTCTTTTGGCGGTATAAATAACATTACTGTTAGAATGTGCAACAGCAAGAGCAGAAATTTCGTTATCCGCAATGCCCTGCACCGGGAAGTTTGAAATCACATTCCAGTTAAATCCATTGTCAGTTGATTTAGATACATTGGAAAAACCTGCATACAAAGTTCCTGGATTATTATAATCAGCAACGATTGGTGAGGTCCACTCTGCAACTTCTCCATTTACATTTGGATTTATACCGGAAGATGAAACGCCATCATCATCGGAATAATAAAAATTTCCATACTGGCTCGAGCCAATAATTACATTATCATCTAAAGGATCAAGATAGTTATCCATTCCATCACCACCAAAAATGGTATTCCATACTCCGTTATCATAATAGAATGTTGCATTATCCTGTGAACCTGTAACTAATCTGCCTGTTAAATTTCGCGCGCTTGATAATCTGTAAAAAGACGTTATCTGTAATCCGTCACAGAGATTGGTCCATTGAGTAGGCCATGGTGTTCCATTGAAAGCATCATTCCATGTCTGGCTGATGATCATTGATGTTCTGTAAAGTCCTCCATCATTACAAACAAATAAATTACCTGTCAAAGGTTGCCGTTCTATGAAATGGATATCCGCATGTACTGTAGGACCATAAGAAGTAGTCCAATGGCTAACAGGATTAAAAGTATTAGCTCCGTCAGATGATGCCCATATATTTATACCTCCAACATAAACTATATCACGGTTCTGTCCGTTTACACTAAAGCCAAGATCGTAGTTCCCTTGTCCGCCTGAGAAAGTACCATCGAAACTATTCAGCACATTCACTCCCGGATTAATAAATTGCCAGTTAACCCCTGCGTCTGTGGTTTTATAAATACCATACATGCCCTGATCAACATCCACTGTGATTGCATACAAATAATTATTATCACTTGGCGCAATGGCAAGCTTTACACGTTGTACCGAACCAGTGCCAGGAATTCCGGTATTCAACATAGTCCATGTATCACCAAAATCAGTTGATTTATAAATAGCAGCATAACCATCATTTGAATTTAGCACCCACCCGGTAGCGGCATAAAGAATGTTAGGATTAACAGGATCCTGCAGCATATCCCAAAACAAAGAATCCAGCAGATGATTCCATGTTATACCACCATCATTACTCTTATACATTCCATTGGCACCACAGGCAACCACATCGCTATTATTTACAGGATGTACAATCACTTTGCGTATTAAAGATGCATCACCATCAGTGAGCTGAAAGCTCAATCCTGTGGGTTGCCAACTGTTGCCACCATCAGTGGTTTTATATACGCCTAATCCATAGTGAGTATTTCTTTTTCTTCCATTAAGATTTAATGCCACACCGATATATTCAAAATCGCATAATGAAATATACATGGTGTTAGGATTAACAGGATCAATAGCAATATCACTCACACGGGTTATCGGAAGATTGTCAGTTAATGGAATCCATGTTTGTCCGTTATTAGTTGTTTTCCACACTCCGCCCTGAGCAACACCAATAAAATAAGTGTTGGCATCAGTGGGATGAAATGCAATACAGTTGATGCGGCCAATTCCATTCTCCATATATCCTGTAAGGTTTCCGGGCAATACATTAGGACCCGTTGGTGTCCATGCACCAATATTAAAGCGTGATGATCTATCAATCTTTTTTTCATTCGCAACTTTAGTAACAGCATCAATATAAATTTCAGGATTTACCGGATTACCCTTTGCATCTGTATGCATCTGCATATCCATTTCCCAACGTTTAAAATATTTCCAGTTCTTCTGTGTCTTGAGATCAACTGACTTTTTCCATTGGTCAAATTGCAATTGCATCTCTTTAAAAGTAAGCGGCTGATCAGATGTACGTGATAAAAACTTTTGTGCATGAACCAGATTTAATCCCTGCAAAAAATAAAATACTATAATTAATTTATAAATTTTCATTTTGTTTCTGTGTATAAGTTCAAAGTTACGTTAAATCATAAAATACAGAATTGGATTTTTAAGATTAAGACACGCAACCAATATTGTAGTTACAGATCATAAAATTTTTTTATTGGAACGCATCATCTCTGAATAATTCTGTTTCTTTAAAAATCCATTGATTGATTGAGCAATACGTTTTGCTTTTGTCTCATCTGTTTTTGCCGCGTCAATCCATTTGGAAAAATATCGTTGATGTGATCCTGTTAAAGTGTTAAAGAATTTTAATGCCTCGGGTTCTTCGTTCAGGCATTCAATAAATAATTTGTTCATCTGATAAGTTGATTTATCAAATTCAATCTGAACATTCAACATCGCCCCTACCCGTTTGGCTATTCCTTTTCGCATGGCTGCGTTTAAAGGCATAATAAATTCTCCCTCACCCATGGGTAAAATATTTACTCCACTGAAAACATAATGATCAAGCTTTCCTTTTACACGAAATGATTTTTTAGTGTTGGGTTTAATTGATTGTGCAACATCTGCAGGTAATATAATATATGTCCAGCCGGTTTTTTCTCCTTTGGATTTAAACTTTTCTATAACCGTTGTAAATGTCATCAGCGAATTACAAATTGATATAAGTTTATACAAACGCCAAATAAAAAGTATCTAAATACAAAAAGCAGCAAAATCTTTTTGATCTCACTGCTTTCTGCCGTTGCATCTGCAACTTTATATTTTGAAACCTTAAACTTTAGTTTCCTACTTCACTCATGAACTTGATACGCATCAACCGGATGTCTTCTTCGCTATACTCATCTTCACCTAATTCCTGCAAAGCCTCTTCCACTGAATCTGATTTCGCAGAGCGGAAATAATCAAACACTTCCTCCTGGCGATCCTGGTCAATCACTTCATTGATATAATAATTAATGTCAATGCGGGTACCGGAAGAAACAATGGTTTCCAACTCGCCAATTATTTCTTTCAACGTCATGCCTTTTGCTTTCCCCATATCCTGAAGAGAAATCTTACGGTCAATATTTTGAATGAAATATACTTTTAATCCACTCTTATTAACCACACTTTTTATCACGAGATCCATCGGACGCTCAATCTCATTTTCCTCTACATATTTTTTAATGAGATCAACAAAGGGCTGTCCAAATTTTGCTGCTTTACCTGATCCAACACCTGAAATATTTTTCAGTTCCTCCAGTGTGATTGGATAATTAGTTGCCATTTCGTCAAGCGATGGCTCCTGAAAAATTACATAAGGAGGTAAATTCTTTTGCTTTGCAACTTGTTTTACAAGATCTTTTAACATCGCAAACAACTCTTCATCTGCGGCACCACCACCACCGCCACCGGCAGCAAACTCATCATCATCATCCGTTTCTGTTCCTTCAAAATTGGTGTCGAGTGCAATTTTAAAGCTGGTTGGATTTTTAATAAACTTCTTGCCTTCCTCGGTTAATTTAAGCAAACCATAATTATCAATATCCTTATTTAATAATCCGGCAAGCAACGTCTGGCGAATCAATGCAGTCCAATAGCGTTCGTCATGCTCACCACCTTCACCAAATACTTCTAACTGATCATGCTTGTAGGTTTTAACAGGAGTATCCCCTTTACCAATCATTACATTTATTACATGATCTGACTGATGTTTTTCTTTAACTGCAAGCACTGTCTCCAGCATTAATGCAACTTCATCCTGCGCTTCAATCATTTGTTTTGGATGCAGACAGTTATCACAACTTCCGCAATTATCCTGATCATACTTCTCACCAAAATAATGTAATAAAACTCTTCTGCGGCAAACGGATGTTTCAGCATAACCAACAGTATCCAGTAAAAGCTGCTTGCCAATTTCCTGCTCTGCCACCGGTTTGCCTTTCATAAATTTCTCCAGCTTCTCAATGTCTTTATAGCTGTAAAAAACACAGCATCTGCCTTCGCGTCCATCTCGTCCGGCACGACCGGTTTCCTGGTAATAACCTTCGAGGCTTTTTGGAATATCATGATGGATAACAAAACGCACATCCGGTTTATCAATACCCATTCCGAACGCAATGGTTGCTACAATCACTTCTGCTTCTTCCATCAAAAATTTATCCTGGTGTAGCACACGTGTTGCTGCATCCAATCCGGCATGATAAGGAAGTGCACGAATACCATTTACCACCAGTGTGCTTGCAACTTCTTCCACTTTTTTACGGCTAAGGCAATAAACAATACCAGTTTTGCCGGGATGTTGCTTCACATATTTAATGATCTCTTTAATTACATTGATCTTAGGACGTATCTCATAATATAAATTAGGACGATTAAAAGAAGCCTTAAATAAAGCGGCTTTCATCATACCCAGATTTTTCTGTATATCAGCTTGAACTTTTTCTGTTGCTGTTGCAGTTAATGCAATGATGGGAACCTGTCCTATCTGTTCAATGATCGGACGCAGTCTGCGATACTCAGGACGGAAATCATGTCCCCACTCAGAAATACAATGCGCTTCATCAATTGCAAAAAACGAAATGTTAACATCCTTTAAAAATTTTACGTTCTCTTCTTTGGTGAGTGATTCAGGAGCAACATATAAAAGTTTTGTTTTACCGGCTTTAATATCTTTTCTAACAGTAGCTATTTCATTTTTAGTGAGTGATGAATTCATGAAATGAGCAATGCCATCATCAGTATTAAAACCACGGATTGCATCTACCTGGTTTTTCATCAGTGCAATTAATGGTGAAATAATCACCGCAGTGCCTTTACTCATTAAAGCAGGCAACTGGTAGCACATGCTTTTTCCGCCTCCGGTAGGCATAATTACAAAAGTGTCCTGGCCATCTAAAACATTGCGGATGATGGCTTCCTGGTCACCTTTAAAAGATTCATAACCAAAATATTTATTCAAGGTTTCCTGCAATGTACTCTTCTCAGCAACTAACATTTATTTAAATTTATATGGATTTTTTTTTGGGAACGCAAATTTAACAGAATTTCGATTCTATGAAAGAAATATTATCACATTATTTACAATTAATTTTTACTTCATGATTTACGTAATAATAACAACTACAAAAAATATTTATTGTTATAGAATTGACAGTTTTTACATCCTGTGGAACCTGTTCTTACATTAGATCAGATTAGTATTCTTAGATGCAAACAAACTACTTTTGCCCACAGCATGAAGATAATAAAAAAACTATTGCGGAAATAAATTTTTAATAACTATTTATTTGAAAACCGATAAACAATTAATTGCAATAGCAAACACAACATTGCAGATAGAAGCTGATGCTGTATCCAATCTTAAAAATGCAGTTAATAAAGATTTTGTGCAATGCATTAAGGTGATATATGCATCAAAAAAAGGTCGTGTTATAGTTAGCGGAATTGGTAAAAGTGCAATCATTGCCAATAAAATAGTGGCAACTTTTAACTCCACCGGAACCCCTTCGGTTTTTATGCACGCAGCTGATGCCATTCATGGTGATTTGGGAATGATTCAACAACAAGATGTTGTGCTTTTAATTTCTAACAGTGGTAATACTCCTGAAATAAAAGTGCTTGCTCCGCTTATAAAAGGCGGTGGAAATATTTTAATTGCAATGGTTGGAAACCTTCAATCCTATTTAGCCACACAGGCAGATTATATTCTGAATACTTCGGTTGATCAGGAGGCATGTCCACACAATCTTGCACCCACCAGCAGCACCACTGCTCAGCTTGCAATGGGTGATGCACTTGCAGTTTGTTTGCTCGAACATCGTGGTTTTACCAAAAATGATTTTGCACGTTATCATCCGGGTGGTGCTTTAGGTAAGCGATTGTATTTAAAAGTGGGCGATTTATATGCGCATAACACCAAGCCAGTTGTAAAACCTGATGCCGGAATAAATGATGTGATATTGGAGATTTCATCAAACCGACTGGGAGCAACGGCTGTAATTAACAAAGGAGAATTGCAAGGGATTATAACGGATGGAGACCTGAGAAGGATGATGCAAAAACACAAGAACTATGAAAAGTTAAAAGCAAGTGAAATCATGACTTCTGCTCCGCGAACACTGGATAAAGAAACGCTGGCTTTAGAAGCATTGCAATTGATGAAACAATACAACATAACCCAACTGGTGGTGATGGATAAGAAAAAGTTTTTAGGTTTTGTGCATTTGCACGATTTGCTGCGCGAAGGAATTATTTAATCAACACTTTTATTTAACAACAAAATATTCTGAAAAATGTTTGGCAGAAATAATGACAGTGAAATGGGATTTTTAGACCATCTCGAAGCATTGCGATGGCATATCGTTCGTGCTGTTATTGCAATTGTTGTTTTTACTGTACTTGCTTTTCTCAACAAGCAAATTATTTTTGATGATATAATTCTTGCACCAAAAAATTCAGATTTTCTTACCTATCGCATTCTCTGCCATCTTTCAGAGAAGTACAATCTGGACATGTGTTTTAATAAAATTGATTTCAATGTTGTGAGTTTAGACTTGAGCGGTCAGTTTATGACACACATGTGGGTTGCATTGGTAATTGGTTTTATCATTGCTTTTCCTTATTTCATTTGGGAGATATGGCGTTTTATAAAACCTGCTTTAAGCGATAAGGAAAAAAAATATTCACGGGGAATTGTTTTTTTTACTTCTCTTCTTTTTCTCGTTGGATTGTTATTCGGTTATTATATAATTGCACCGCTCTCCATTAATTTTTTGGGTAATTACCAGGTTAGTTCAGAGGTTCATAATACCATCAGCCTTACCTCCTATATTAATACTGTTACCATATTATCGCTCTCCACCGGTTTGGTTTTTGAATTACCAATGATTGTTTACTTCCTGTCAAAAATCGGTATCATCACACCGGAGTTTATGCGCAAGTACCGCAAACATGCAATGGTGGTGAATCTTATTATTGCAGCATTCATCACTCCTTCGCCTGATGTTACCAGCCAGATGCTTGTGGCAATTCCATTATTCATTTTATATGAGATAAGTATTTATGTTTCAAAAGCTGTAACTAAAAATAAAGCATCAGCGAATTACGAATAGGTACGAATATACGAATAACGTGCGGCAGCCATTCGTATATTCGTACCTATTCGTAATTCGCTGATTTATTCAAAATATAAACCGTAAATTAATATGATAAAAGAATTTAACGAATACCGCACAAGAATGAATGAAAAAATTCTTGCTGCTGATAATTTAAATATTAAACGTTTATATAATCTCGACACCAATACTTATAAAGATGGAGTGCTTTCCGTGAAAACGAAAGAAATGCTTGGTTTGATTTCTTCAATGGTTTTGCCTTGTGTCCCGATGGATCGGGATGTATCCGTTATCATTTGGGTAAGTGTTACGAAGAAAAATTAACTACCGAAGAATTATTTGAAATCTTTGCCGTTGCAAATCTCGCTGGTGGCACAATTGTTATTCCACATACACGAAGAGCATTAGAGTATTGGGAAGAATTATTAATTTCGGATAAATAACATTGAAAAAATACCGCTCGTATTGACAGGATAATGGATAAATTTTTAATCAAACTTTTTTTATCAATTCTTTTTTTAATCAATACAAATTATGCCGTTGGTCAGACAACCAATATAACGGGTAAGGTGACTGATGAACTGACAAATGAACCCATTCCGTTTGCAACTGTTATTTTAAAAAACTCGACCATAGGTGCTAATACCGATATCAATGGCAGCTATCAAATCACTACCTCCACTCCCAGTGATTCAATTCTTTGCACGATGTTGGGTTATAAACCTGTGATGCTTCGTGTTCGCAACGGACAATCACAAACTATCAATTTTGTTTTAAAGGCAAATAAATTTGAATTGGGAGAAGTGGTTATCAAAGCAGGTGAAAATCCCGCAAACATTATTTTCAGAAACATTATAAAGCACAAAAATGAAAATGATGCAGCAAGTAATCTTGAGTATTATCAATACGAAGATTATAACAAGCTGGAATTTGATATGACTAACATCTCAGAAAAAATGAAAAACAGGAAGCTGCTGAAGCCTTTTGCTTTTATCTGGGATAACATTGACAGCACCACTGAAACAAATGGCAAACCTTTTCTTCCATTCTTTATTTCTGAAACCATTTCAAAAATCTACTATCGGGCAAACCCTAAAACAAAAAAAGAAATTATTGAAGGAAGCAAAGTTTCCGGTTTGGAAAATGCAACGGTCACACAGTTTTTGGGTGACATGTATCAGCGCATCAACATCTATGATAATTTCATTGATCTTTTTGGAAAAGGATTCATCAGTCCTATTTCAGATATCGGGATGTTGTACTATAAATATTATTTACTTGACAGCGCAACGATAGATAATCAATGGTGTTATAAATTAAAGTTTAAACCACGCAGCATTCATGAGCTTACATTTAATGGTGAGTTCTGGGTGCATGACACAACCTTTGCAATTAAAAAAATCAACATGCGTATAGCTGCTGATGCCAACATCAACTGGATTGAAGACATGGCAATCGTTCAGGAATATCAACGTGTGGAAGACAAGCAGTGGATGCTTTCCAAAGACATGCTTGTAATTGATTTTGCTGCGCGCCAGGAGGGAATGGGATTTATAGGACGCAAAACAACATCGTATAAAAAATTTGTACTTAACGAATCAATCAGTGATGAAATATTTAAAGGCACTGAAAATATTATTGTAAAAGACAATGCTGTTAATCAGACTTCAGAATACTGGGCAACCCAGCGACACGACAGCCTGAATGAACGCGAACAGAAAATTTATCACCTTGTAGATACCATTAAAACTGTTCCGGCATTTAAAACTTATATTGATCTTATCACCCTGTTTTTCACAGGATACCGGGATATAGGTTTGATTGAATTAGGTCCGTACTATACATTTTACAGCTTTAACAAAATTGAAGGAAACCGGTTTCGCATCGGTGGAAAAACAAGTGATGATTTAAGCTTACGCACCACATTGGATGGTTACCTTGCTTACGGAACAAAAGATGAAACATTTAAATATGGTGGTGGTTTAAAATTTATGCTCAATAAAAAACCGCGGCAATTTGTGGGCGTTGGTTATAAAAATGACGTGCAGCAATTAGGTCAGAGCGATAACGCTTTTCAGGATGATAATATCCTGTCTTCCATATTCAGGAGATCACCGGCAAATAAATTAACTACAGTCATACAACAAAAAGGGTGGTATGAGATTGAATGGATACCCGGTTTTTCCAATCGAATCACTTTTGTTCATAATGAATTTACACCGCTTGGTACACTTAACTACTCCTATTACAAAGATGATTCGCACACAATAGTTAAAAACACCATCAGTACATCTGAGATTTCTCTTTTCACCCGCTTTCTTTATCGTGAAAAATTTGTGAGTGGAAAAAAAGACCGGATCAGTATCGGTAGTGCTTATCCGACTGTTCAATTGATTTATACGGCAGGATTAAAAGGTGTGATGAACAGCGATTTTACTTATCATAAGGGAACTATAAAAATTGATGATACATTTAAACTAAATCCATTCGGATATACCTATTACGTTTTGCAGGCTGGAAGAACCTGGGGAATTGTTCCCTATCCCTTGCTTGAAGTTCATCCCGGAAATGAAAGTTATACTTATGATTATGCTGCGTTCAACATGATGAATTATTTTGAGTTTGTAAGCGATTATTATGTGAGTGTGTATGCCACCCATCACTTTGACGGTTTTTTTCTCAACAAAATTCCTTTGATGAGAAAATTGAAATGGAGGGAGATTGCGCAGTTTAAAGCAGTGAGCGGAAGTCTTTCCAAACACAACAGAGAGATACTTCAAAACCCGAATGCATTTTCATCACTTACCAAACCCTATGTTGAAGCAGGTGTGGGAGTTGAAAATATTTTAAAAATTATACGCGTTGATTTTTTATGGCGATTAACTTATATCAATTCCGATTACAGATTATTGTATGAACAACGTTTTCCGGAAAGCACACCTCCTGCAGAATTTGGAATAAGGGCAAGTTTCCAGTTTGTATTTTAAAAAAGTATAGAATTGATTGTAGTGACTAAGGAAAAACCACACACTGGCATTGTACTTTAAACCAACTATTTTATAGTTTACTCTTATATACTTTTGCAGCTATGATTTTACGCTCAGAAAATCTTGTCAAGCGATATAAAAGAAGAACTGTGGTTGATCAGGTATCAATAAAAGTGGAGCAAGGCGAAATAGTGGGTTTGCTCGGACCGAATGGTGCCGGCAAGACAACTACTTTTTATATGGCAGTGGGTTTAATTAAACCTAACGAAGGAAAAATTTTTCTTGAACAAAATGAAATCACACATGAACCTATGCACAAACGTGCTCAAATGGGAATCGGATATCTTGCACAGGAAGCCTCTGTTTTTAGAAAACTAAGTGTTGAAGATAACATTAAGGCTGTGCTGGAAATGACAGGTTTTAGTAAAGAAGAACAAAAAGAAAAATTAGAAATTCTGCTTGATGAATTTGGCTTGCAAAAAATCCGTCAGAGCCGTGGCGATTTATTGTCAGGAGGTGAAAGACGCAGAACGGAAATCGCCCGTGCCTTAGCCGTTGATCCGAAATTTATTTTATTGGATGAACCCTTTGCCGGTGTTGATCCCATTGCTGTTGAAGATATTCAAGCCATCGTTTACAAGCTTAAAGCAAAAAATATTGGCATCCTCATCACTGATCATAATGTGCACGAAACATTAAGTATCACTGACCGGGCTTATCTTTTATTTGAAGGAAAAATTTTGATGGAAGGAACTGCGAAGGCATTGTCAGAGGATGAAACAGTACGCAGAGTATATCTCGGTAAAAATTTTGAATTGAGATAATCTACCTAAGAAGAATATTTTTTTTCTTCCTGACACTCATTATCGGCTATCGTAATTTTTATGCAAAACAGTCAGCTAACTCACCCATTGTAACCTTGAATATATATGCAGCGTATACAACGGTATGAAAATGGGAACCATAGTAACGCTTGCCGAAGGATACAACAACACCTACTCGATGCTTAAAAGTGATTTTGAGTGTAAGCAGGAACAGACCTACGCACGGGCACTTGAAACAAACAGCGAAGTGACTTACACATTACCGTTATATGAAGGTGATAACATTTCGATTATTCATATTAAAGCAGCACCCGGAATAAAACGCAAATTCAGTCTCTATAAAATATGGAGAAAAGGTGATCAGTATAGTGTGCTTGGCTGGAGCGACCGCGACCAGAGTTATTTATATTTCACAGATCATTTTTTTAAACGATACGCTGAACGGTTGGAACTGCCATCAAGTGATATGATTGATGTGGTAAAACATTTTGTAATCCATGAGCCTGCTTTCACTTTTGATATCTTAAAAAACGACAATAAGAACCTGGAAAATATAGTTGCAGCTTTTGACTTTGGTTGGGTGGCTTGCGACAAAAGCGTGAAACGCTTTATAAGCTTCAAGACTTTTATAGCAGACAAAACATTGAGAGGAAAAAAAAGAAGAAAGGTTAAGGAACTAAGAAAGAAAAACCTGACAGCCTCGTAAACGTGAGTCTTAACCTTTGATTTGATTTATGGCAGCTCTTGTACAGTGATCTTTAAAATCACTACTTACATTTTTCTGGTATTGTTATTGCCTTATTGCACCTGACTAAAACTTTACTATTATGAATACAACCAATTACACTAATGACGACAATATATTGTTTATCAATAAGCGTATGAGTGCGCTGGCTGTAATTTTATTTTTTATCTGTGCAGCATTTGTTACTTATGCTTTTGTGATCACTCTGGTGGAATAATAGATAATAATTAAAATAATGACATGATGAAAACAAACAATTACGATGACGATGAAAGCGTATCACTCCTCAGCGGACCTGTGAGCAAGCTTGCAGTAATTTTATTTTTTATTTGTGCAGCCTTTATTACTTATGTTTTTGTGAGCATATTCAGTGAGTAAGGAATAAACTACTTTTAGCAGTGGTTTTTTGTGTCGCAATAATTAAGATTTATTTAATATTGCATCACTGATATTAAAGCAAGCTAAATGGAAAATCAATATGAAGAAGAGGAAGGAGTTTTCCTCGCCAGTGGATCAGCAGGTCCTTTCACTGTAATATGGTTTATGATTTGTGCCGGATTTCTCATCTGGCTTTTTGTACACTGAATTTTCAGCAATAACAATTGTCCCTTATTGACCAATCAGAAATTTCGTTTTTCACACTCTCAGTGTCAAACAAGGATTATTGAGTGCTTTTCAAAACCTCTCTCAGGTTCGGTCTCAATCTGCTTTTATAAACTGAGTGCGCGTTTTTCTTGATTTTGCCTTTTCGCAATTTTAATTGTTCCTCCACAGGCAGTGCTGCAATTTCCTGGCATTGTGGTGTACAACAGCCGTTGTATTTTGATGAACATTTTTCGCATTGAATAAAAAGCAAATGACAATCATCATTCGCACAATTAACATGACGGTCGCTTAACTGATCGCATTGATGGCAACGGCTGATTATATCCTCAGTAATACGTTCACCCATGCGCTCATCAAAAACAAAATTTTTACCAATGAAATGTGATGGCAATCCTTTTTGCTTTACTTCTCTGGCATATTCAATTATTCCACCGTATAACTGGTTTACATCTTTAAATCCATGATGCTTAAAATATGCGCTTGCTTTTTCGCAACGTATACCACCGGTACAATACAATAATATTTTTTGGTCTTCTTTTCCTTTAACCAAATCCACTGCTTTAGGCAATGCATCCCGAAAAGTATCAGCATCAGGACAAACTGCATTCTCAAATTTGCCGACTTCACTTTCATAATGGTTGCGCATATCAATCACAATCGTGTCAGGATTTTCAACGGCTTTATTGAATGACACCGCATCAAGGTGATTACCAACATTGGTTACATCAAAACTATCATCATGCAATCCGTCAGCAACAATTTTATTTTTAATACGGACAATTAATTTGTAAAACGATTTTCCATCATCCTCCACTGCAATTTTAAATGGCACATCCTTTAAAAAAGTGTTGGCATTAATAAAATCTTTAAACCCTTCAAAGTTTTGCACAGGCACACTCAGTTGTGCATTTATACCTTCGTGTGCAACATAAATGCGTCCTAAAACATTCAGATTGGCGAATGCATCAAACAGTGTATTTCTAAACTCTTCCACATTATCAATTTTCACATAACGATAAAATGAAAGCGTCACCCGTTTGAAGGTTTCTTCAACGAGTTTCCTTTTCAGATAATCTTTGTTGTAAATATTATGTGATGGCATCGATAGTTTTGTAAGCACTAAGTAACTAATGCTTTTTTCAATATTCTATAAATTAAATTTATTTTTTGCGATTCCTCCACCAGATAAAACCACCAATGCCGGCCATTACATAGGGCACCGACATGAGGTATAAAATTGCATTGTTTAATCCCGCTCCACGTTTATTATCTTTAGATGCAAGGTTTGATTCAGCCCCGGCCCTGCATACTGAACATTGTGAAAATGCTGTTTCTGAAACAGCTATTGCTGTTATCAATGCGAAAAAAAAGATCAATCGTTTAGCGGATTTCATGAAGCAAAAATAAAAAGAAAAATTCGTTTATATCAAAGGACATTCTTCAATTAAAACTTATAATAAGGCGAAATCATCAGGTACACTATCACACCGGTAACTGTTACATATAACCAAACAGGAAACGACCAGCGTGTTAGCCTGCGATGTTTCTGTACCTGCATTGTAAGCCCGTAATAAAATGAAATCAATACCAGAGGCAATACAATGGCTGCAAGAATAATGTGCGTTAATAGAATGAAAAGATAAACGGGACGTAAAGAATTATCTGCCGGAAAACGTGTTTCAATTCCAAATGAATGAAACCAGATGTAGGATACGAGAAATAAAGAAGAGAGTAGAAATGTTGCGATATTCAAGCGTTTATGCAATTCAATATTTTTTCTTTTTATCTGGTAAAGAGAAATCAATAATAAAAAAGAACAGGTACCGTTGAGTACCGCATTTAATTTTGGTAACAGTGCTACATAAGAGGGAATGACTGATGATTTTGGCAACATGCTTAAAACCAAAACTGTGATGAATACAACTATTGAAATGATAAACACAAACCTGAAAACCAACTTATCATTCACCTGATTTGTAATCATTATTCCACTTCTTTTTTCAAAACTTTAATTTCATCTATCAGTCTCTTTACGTCATTGTATTCAGTACCATCATAAAAGCCACGGATTCTTTTCTGTTTGTCAACCAAAACAAATTGTTCGCTATGGATAAAATCATCGGGTCCACCGTCACCAGGCATCGCTGTAACAAAATAGCTGTTGCGAGCCAAATCGTACAATTGTTTTTTATCTCCTGTTAAAAAATACCATTTGCCTTTAATGGCGTTATGTTTTTCTGCATAAGCATTTAATGTGGAAGGTGAATCCTCTTCGGGATCCACAGTATGACTTAATATCATCACCTCCGGATCATCTTTAAATGCCAATTGCACACGCATCAGCTGATCACTCATTTTCGGACAAATAGTTTTACAAGTAGTGAAAAAATAATCAGCTACATATATTTTATCATTTACAATTGATTGATTAACTATGTTACTATCCTGATCAATAAAAGTAAAATCGCCTATGGTGTGATAAACGGTATCAACTTTTATTTTTCCCTCCACCGTTTTTTCAACCGGTTCTTTAGGGCCAAAGATTTCCAGGTGAGTGTAATTGTTTTTACCGCTTTTTACTAACAAATAAGCCACCCCCGGTATCACGAGGATGGCTGTTAAAATCAAAAACTTTTTCACTATCCGAAAAATTTATCCCACAGTCCAATATAATTTCCCTCTGCAAGTGCCATCGCTACCAGGTAAATGATAAGCATAAAGGGAAGTACGATGCAATAGATAAGTGTATACCGCTCATGTTTCAGGTGCATAAAATAGCCTACGATATAATAAGCTTTAACTAAAGTGAGTATAATGAAGGTATATAACAAAACTTCTTTTGATATAGGGGTAAACGAAATGCCCACTTCAAAAATGGTTATGAAAAGCAGTATCCAGAATGTGCGCCAGATGAGTTTCCGGTTTTTAGGATTGTAATGCTCCGGTACAAACTGGTTGTGAATATCACCGGTGTAATATCCCTTTAAGTGTATTTCGTCTTTATCTGACATTATATTAAAGAATTAGAAGATTAATTTTTAAACGAGATAGAAAAAAGTGAATACGAATACCCAAACCAGATCTACAAAGTGCCAGTACAATCCTGTTTTTTCAATCTGTTCATAATGACCACGTTTTTTATAGGTGCCATTTAGCACACCGAGCCAGATCAGGAAATTTATAACCACACCACTGAATACGTGGAAACCGTGGAAACCTGTTATAAAGAAAAAGAAATCAGCAAACAATGGACTTCCATATTCATTTTCCGTAAGATTTGCCCCGTGAATTTCTCTTGATCCTTTTAATATTGTCTTCACTTTTGCTTCGTCAGTCACGATGGAATGATCTGCTAATCGTAACGCATGATGATTTCCTTCAACCGGATGTGCAATAGATCCATCAACCAATACATAAGCTCCGTGTTCAGTTCCTTTTATAAAGTGATACCACTCCCATGCCTGTGAACCCACGAACATTAATCCTCCGATGATGGTTAAACCCAGCCAGATTGCAACAGGTCTGTTTTGTCTTCTATGTCCTGCATCAACAGCCAGCACCATTGTTACTGAACT
The DNA here is from genome assembly GCA_031363705.1 of Bacteroidota bacterium. GTDB lineage: Bacteria > Bacteroidota > Bacteroidia > AKYH767-A > OLB10 > JANLUX01. Next base: position 5,285 of record JANLUX010000159.1, on the reverse strand, counting down.
CATGATAAGAATAAAAGTCATTAAACCTACATAAGCCAATGGAACATGACCATGCACAAATGGAAAATGAGTGAACACATCACCTGCCTTAGGCCAGGTATCCGCAAAACGATGACGGAGCGTTCCGTAAGCAATGAGTAGTGATGAAAATGTAAATGCATCGGATACCAGGAATATCCACATATACATTTTTCCCCAACTCACACCAAAGGGTGAAGTGCCACCACCCCAAATTAATTTGCGTGGCTGATTTATAGTTGCTGCGTCTGATGACATATTTTTATAGGGTTACTTTTTAGTGATTAACCATTAACGGGCAAGCGACAAAAATAAAAATAAATAAATCCAAAGCCCATCCAGAAAATGCCAATAAGTGGAACAGAGCTGTATGCCGAGATAATTATTTGAATTATATTTTTCCATGATGGATTTTCCGGTTACAAACATCAGCGATAAAATACCTCCTATTAAATGCGCCAGGTGTAATCCTGTAATTGCATAAAAGAAGGATGCTGATGCGTTTCCACCAGTGAAATAAACTCCCTGGTTTACCAGACTGTTGTAACCCAGAAACTGGCAAAACACAAATGCAAGTCCTAATGCAAGCGTAACAATAAGTAAAGTTTTTACAGTGCCGGTATTATTTTTCTTTATCGCACTTAAAGCACTTTGCATAGTAATGCTGCTTAATAAAATAAAAGCTGTAGAAAAATAAAAAGCACGTGGTACAGTTACCTGCATCCAGTTGCCTTCAGCCTGGCGAACGATATAACCACTGGTTAAACCAGCAAACAACATTACCATACTTGCAATAGCAAGCCATAATAAAACTTTGCCTGTTGCTATTTTTGGTTTGGGGGTATCCAACGTTAAATCCATAAAAAATTAAAGTTTATCAAGTACCATTGCAATCATTACAATGGGTAAATAAATAAAAGAACCAAACATCACACTTCGTGCTGCTTCAATACTTTGTTCACGGTAAAGCCGATAGCTTCTATAGCTAAAATATAATGCTGCTAAAGTGATTACAACGGCAGATACCCAGCCACTCATTTGAAAGAGAAATGGCATCAATCCTACAGGAATCAAACTCAGCGTATAAATAAATGTCTGAAATGCAGCGCTTTTATTCCTTTCACCTGTAGGCAACATATTAAAACCTGCTCTTTTATAATCATCATCAAGCACCCATGCTATAGCCCAGAAATGAGGGAACTGCCACATGAACTGAATAGCAAATAATATCCATGCTTCTGCAGAAATAGTTCCTGTTGCAGCAATCCATCCTAACATGGGAGGTATAGCACCCGGTATGGCACCAATAAAAACAGATAAAGGAGTGATTTTTTTTAGCGGTGTATAAGCCAGGGTATAGCTCATCAAAGCCGCCATGCCAAGCAATCCGCTGTATAAATTAAGATAATAAGTAAGGATAAAAATTCCGGCAACAGCCATAAGAGCACTTATGATAAATGCTTCTGCTACACTCATTCGCTCACCGGGTAAAGGACGATTAGCAGTACGCGTCATTAATTTATCCAGGTCGCGTTCCATTATCTGGTTAATGCCGTTGCTCGCTCCGGTAACCAAAAATCCACCAATAATTAAAAGTATAAAATGATTCCAGTTAACGGACCCGGGAGCCAGTAAAAAAGCCATTGCTGCAGAAAAAACCACCAGGCTTGCCAGGCGCATTTTGGTAAGCTGTGCATAATCCTGTAAACGGGCCAGCAGAAAAGGATTTTTTTGCAGAGAAACGGATTTTTCCATTGAGCCGGCAAATTTAATTGGAAATGGATTATTAACAAGTGCTTGTTGCGATTATTACGCCTGGTTATGAATGCTGTTTTTCAATATTTACTTATTCCATCTGCTTTTAATATTTTACTTTTATCCTTCAAATCTTAAATTTATAAAATCATGAAACGCTTAACTATTATCGGATTATTACTGTTAAACTTCGGTTTACTGTCTGCGCAGAAAGCGCCTTACAATGTGGTATTTGATATGACAAGTGATGATACCATCACCCATAAAATGGCACTCCGCTGGATTTCTGAGGTAGTTGATAATAACCCTGATGCTGTGGTGGAGATGGTTTTTTTTGGAAAAAGTCTCGGTATGATTACCAAAGGAAAATCAATGGTTGCAGAGCAGGTAACTAATTTCTCTAAAAGAAAAAATGTTACATTTAAGGTATGCGCTATAGCAATGAAAAATAACAATGTTGATAAGAGCCAACTGGTAGAAGGCGTTGAAATTATCCCTGACGGCATTTATGAAATCGTTTCAAAACAACACGAGGGCTGGGGCTATATAAAAGTTTCGCATTAATCTGAATTTGTTAACACTGCCAAATACAATAGCTGTTTCAAATATTTTAGTAGCCGCAAAAAAAACGGATCATCCATGGAAAACGAAATTGTATTAGGGCTCGACAGAAACCTGTTATCAGATATTTTAACCATTCAGAAAGGGTTTATTAAAGATACCAATCACTATTCTTTTATAAAACAAAATTTAAGAGGGATGGACAGGCCTTTGGCAGAAACCGATCCATCCTTTAAGCAGGTTATTCCTTACCTCTACATTCAGCATGGTGATGAGTTTTTGTTGTATGTAAGAACTAAAAAACAAACAGAAACACGATTGCACGAGAAAATGTCTTTGGGTATAGGAGGGCATATCAATCCTATTGATGAAGTTTCAAAAGAGGATATTATCAATGAAGCTTTAAAACGCGAACTCACTGAAGAAATTGATATTCCAATCATCAATGCTCCTTCATTCATGGGTTTTATTAATGATGATCTATCAGAAGTTGGCAGCGTTCATTTAGGATTGGTGTTTTGCGCTCAGGCAGTTTCAAAATCATTTAATGTTATTGAAAAAGATAAAATGAGATGTGAGTGGGTTACAAAAGAATTCATCAGCACCAATTATGATAAATTAGAATCCTGGTCACAGATATTGTTTGACTTCCTTAACACGACTAAATACGATTTTAATAAAGTATAATTTTTTCCAAGGCTGATTATTGTAATATTTTCGTGCCATGAACAAAGATGAAATCATAAGCTTTCTGAAAATAAATAAAAACTTCCTTGAAGAAAAAATGGGCGTGAGAAGTATTGCACTTTTTGGTTCTGTTGCAAGAGGAGAAATGAAGAAAGATAGCGATATTGATATCATCGTAGAACTAAAAGAACCTAAGTATTCATTACTTTATAATCTTTTGATTTTTCTTGAAAAAAACTTTAATGCACCAGTTGATTTGGTAAGAAAAGGGCCTCATCTTGGAGATAAATTTTTAAAATCTATTGAAAAGGAAATGATTCATGTCTGCTGAAGCGCAGAATTAAATTAGTTTTGACACCCTTAAAATTTTAACATGAAAATTATAGTCCCAATGGCTGGCATGGGCAAACGCATGCGCCCTCATACACTCACCACTGCTAAACCTTTGATACCTGTTGCAGGCAAACCCATCGTTCAGCACCTGATGGAGGACATCATCCGCATCTGTGATCAGAAGGTGGATGAGATTGCTTACATCATTGGAGATTTTGGTAAAGAAGTAGAGCAAAAATTAATTGACATTGCTGAAAAGGAAGGTGCTAAAGGAACCATTTATTATCAGCATGAACCTCTTGGGACTGCCCATGCAATTTTATGCGCTGCTGATTCTTTGAAAGGACATTGTGTGGTTGCTTTCGCAGATACCTTGTTCAGTGCCGATTTTAAAATGGATAAAGATTGTGATGGAATCATCTGGGTAAAACAGATTGATGATCCCAAACAATTTGGAGTGGTAAAAGTTGATACGAGCGGAGTGATAACTGATTTTGTGGAGAAGCCACAGGAGTTTATTTCTGATCTCGCCATCATCGGTATCTATTATGTGAGTGATGGAGAAAATTTGAAAAAAGAATTGCAATACCTGATTGATAACGATATTAAAGACAAGGGTGAATACCAGCTTACCAATGCCCTTGAAAACATGAAAAACAAAGGCATGCGATTGAAAGCCGGGAAAGTGGATGAGTGGCTCGATTGCGGAAATAAAGATGCTACGGTTTACACCAATAAACGTGTGCTCGAAATAAAAAATGAAAAATCATTCATAGCCAAAACTGCGAAGGTGACTAACTCAGTCATCAATCATCCCTGTTACATTGATGAAAATGCAATCATCGAAAATGCTGTGGTAGGTCCTTTTGTTACCGTTGGTGCAGGCACCACCATCCGCAACAGCGTTGTGCGAAATAGCATCATACAAAAAAATACAACCATTGAAAACGCCACCATTGACAATTCACTCATCGGTAATTATGCAAAGTACAAAGGCAGGATGAGCGATTTAAGCATGGGGGATTATTCTACCGAAGGATAGTTTAAGATTCAGTTCATACTTTACTGTTCAAAAAAGCGGGTATGGTTATTTTAAAAACAGTTTCAGATTCCTCGGATTTCTCAAGAGCAATTTCACCATTATTATTTTTAATGATGTTGTAACTCGAGGTAAGGCCAAGTCCGTTGCCATTACCTGCTTTTTTAGTTGAAAAGAAAGGATCGAAAATTTTTTTCATGTTTTCAACTGGAATTATTAATCCGTTGTCAGCAATTCTGATTTCTACATGTGAATGTTTCCATGTGGTTTCAACTTTTACCATTGGTTTTAGGTTAGGATCCATCGCTGTTTTATCAATTATAGCTTCAAAAGCATTGTAAAAAAGTCCCATAATGAAGCTTCCGAATTCTGAAATATTAATCTTGCACTGCGGGTTTCTTTTGTCAAAATTATTAATAAACTCACAGTTAAATCGGCTGTTTATTGCTCTAAAGTTATCATAGGAAATTTTCTCAAATTGCGAGCATAAAAGATTAATTGAATTTACTCTGTTCACATTAGGGTATAAGTTTTGATTTACAAGATGAGCCTGCATAATAGTATAATTCATTTTCTGCAGAACATTGAATATTTTTTTTCCGTGCTCAATTATCTTTTGTTGGTCAGCCCTTAATTGAGCCAAATTTTCATTTTTATTTTCGTTTGATCCTACATCTGATAAACCTTCAAGAAGGTTTAAACTCATTTCTGCAAAGCCAATAGTAAGATTAACGGGATTTAGCAATTCATCTGATATGCTTGACGTAAGATTGCATAATTGCCTGAGGTTTTCTGTTTGAAAATTTTTCTCTGTTTCATTTTTAAGTTTCACTTCTTCTTCCAGTCTCATGAGTTTTGTAACGTTCCTGGCAGTAGCATAAATCATCCCTGT
>JANLUX010000134.1:0-5866 GCA_031363705.1 Bacteroidota bacterium | reverse complement strand
TGTAATAATTTTTTCGTTCAGGATTATCAAATTTCAAACCGTTAACTGTCATACCTGTTACAAGAATAACGGACAGCGGCACAGCGTTTTTTCCTCTTGACTGCCATAATAAACGGTATTTAATAAATCCATCTGATTCTTTTTTAGAGTTGCTTCGCCCCAATCCAACCATCAGGCGATTAGTGATTCCATAATCCAACCCTAATCTTATGGTAGCCTGGTCAAGTCCCCATAATTGATATTTTCCGCCATTCAATCTTCCAAAACGGTGTGAAATACGAAAATCCAAAACCCCCATTCCAAGATGCTCCACCGAAGCACCGTTAATCACCCGTGTGGATTTAAACGCATTGGTAACGTATTCCTTTTGAGGTGTTGAATCTTCAATAAGATTTAATAAATCATCCTGCGCAAAAGTAAAAGAGGTTATTAAAGTAAATATTATTAATAAATAAGTATGCCTCATGATTGCATTTTAAATAGTTATAAAAAAAATTAACAGTCGAAGATGAGAATAAAAATTAAAGCCGGAAGTGATATTCCTTTCCGGCTTTATAATTTACGACCTCTTAACTTTTAGCCAATGGTTCCAACGAAGCATTAACTGTGACTTTTACTTCTTTTGCAACTTTTTCGCTTACCAGTTTTGGAATTTCAATACCATAATCCTCAATCAGAATATTGAAAACAGAGTTAGCTTTAATTTTTCCATTTTTCACTTCAATAGTTCCATTGGTCGAAACATCTTTTGTAACTCCATGTAATGTAAGCTGACCTTTCACTTTTACAGGATAGGTGCCATCCTTGTCAAATTTTACATCAGCAATATTTTCAATTTTGCCTTTGAAAACAGATTTTGGAAATTTACTTGACTCCACATAGTTCTCATTAAAATGTTCTTGCATCAACGCTTTCTCAAATTCAAATGCTTTCATTAAAACAGAAAATTCAAACTGCCCTGTGGAGATATCTAACACTGTTGCAACTTTGGAATTGTTTGCTTCAATTTTTTCCAATGAAGCATCTGAGTAAAATGATATTTTACCATCGCGTGTAAAATATTTACTTTGTGCCTGAACTGCGATTGATCCTAAGAGAGCAATGGCAATTAAAAGATTTTTTTTCATGATGATTATATTTATTTGTTTGTTAATTTTCTACTACTACACAATCCACAAGCACTACATCCATTAGCATACCTGTACAAATTCCTTTAATCTGGATGTCATTACCTTCTTTTAAATCCGTATTTTTTTCAGATTGATCTTTGCTAAGCTGGCAAGTTATACTGCTCATTGGATCACCGGTGTCTATTTGAAGGCTGGTAACACCGCTTGTGTCCGCACTCATTGAATTAATTTTCCCTCTAACTGCAACAATCTTATCAAGATATTTTTTATTCGCATTTTCTTCATTGGATTGAAATTCCTGTAAAAGATTTTCCGGAGCCATCACATAATCTGCATCTTTTCTTTCAATGCTTTGCTTTGGCTTGTTCCACATGTAATAACCAACACCAGCTAATACTGCAATAACAAGTATTAAATATTTTATGTATTTCATTGTTTTAGCTTTTAATTATTTAATGTTCCGTTATTGATCCATGTTTGGATTGTAGCAATATCACAATTGCTGAGTCTGTTGCCGCCAAATGGCATTGGAGAAAACACTGAAGCATGAGTAATTGTACCTATTAATTTCCCATTATCGGCATACGTTTTAAGGTTTGCATAGCCTTGTAAATTCACATTTCCCGAAGGTGCAGAACCAGTATGGCATGAATAACAATTGTTCTGTATGATGGTTAAAACTTTGCCGCTGTAAGTAGCATTTGAAGTATCGCAATTAGCAGAACCACCACCGGTTGCCGGATACAATTCTTCACCAATATCATAATAACATCCCTGGATCATTATTATTGAACACAGTAACAACATCAGATGAACTATTTTACGTTTAGCCCTTTTCATCACTTAGTTTAATTATTCGGTGCTCCATCCTGTACCCATATCCTTATGGCTGCAATCTCGCAATCAGGAAGCTTGGGTCCACCTTGTGGCATGGCAGTAAAACCAGGTGAATGATTTACAGCGCCATACAGTCTTCCGTTAAGAGCCACTGATTGCACTCCTATATAATTAGTAAGATTTACCCCATCGCTTGCTAATGTATTGTTATGACAACCCACGCATTTACCATCCAGTATTGAGCGGATTTTGCCTGAGTAAGTGACATTGGTAGTATCACATTCATTACATTGATTATTTTGTGCGCCCTGATTAATCCATTGTGCAATCATATTAATCTGTTGCTGCGACAATGGCTGATTCGGTGGGGGTGGCATAATATCATCAGGATCCGTTTCCGTGATAACTTCCATAATATCACCCTCGCTGGCGTTACCCGGAGTAATTTCTCCTGAATTCATAACATTGATGTAAGAGTCAAGTATTATATCTTTCTGGGCAGTGGTTGCATTGTGGCAGCCACTCTTTGCACAATTTGATATGAACAAGGGAAGTATGGTATTTTGAAAATAGATAGTATCTGGATCGCATGGAATACCGTTATTGCCGCCATTACCCGGATTACCGGAACTTGTATCCGTTGGCGTTGGAATAATATCAGCTGCTTCTTGTGTAACTAACGGGCTATGCTTGCAGGCGATAGTTAATAAGGTGATAATTCCAATTATTAAAAATATGCTGTTGTTGCTTTTCATAACCATTTCACAGCTCCAAAACTATTACCACACTAAGCAATAAACTATTTAAAATAGCTGAACGAGGGAAATATGGAACTGAACAGGGAGAATTGATCAATTATAAAAAGTCAAAAGAATGCGTGCCTGCCTGAATGTTAAATTGGGTTTACTTTTTTCTGTTTCTTTTATTAATTGCTAATCCACTTTAAATACATCAGCACAAAAGGAACTGATAACAGCAAAGCATCAAACCTATCCAATAAGCCACCATGACCTGGCAAAATATTTCCTGAGTCTTTGATGCTTAAGCTTCGCTTTAACAGCGATTCAGTTAAATCACCCAATGTGCCGGTAATAACAATTATGATAGTGATTACTACCCAATCAATAGTTGACAGCTCAGTAAAAAACTGCGCAATTAAAAAAGCCATTCCAACAGCACTTAACATTCCACCAATGCTTCCTTCCCATGATTTTTTAGGAGAGATACGCTCAAACAAACGGTGCTTGCCTAACCATCTTCCGAATATATAAGCCATGATATCACCTGTCCACAATAAAAAGAAATAGCCGAGTAGAATTTTATAATGATACTCATGATTCATTATTCCAATCATGTTCAATAATGCAAATGGAACGATTACATATAAAATTCCTGTGAGTGTTAAAGCAATGTTTAAAAAAGGTTGATCTTTTTTTCTGAACAGCTCAGCAAAAAAAATGATTGAGCTTATTGGAATAAGAATATAAATCCATTTTGTGTCTAAGATATCAGCAGCAATTCCTGTTATTACAATGTAACAGATGCAACCGATCACTATACCGAGTGTTGCATTCGCGTTGTAAGGAGTGTTTTTAAAAAGTTTATAAAACTCTGCAAGGCTGAATAGCGCAATCCATAAAAACAAAACCTGTGATAAAAGAGGTCCGTAAATAATTGCAGAAATTAATATTGAAACAAAAAGAATTCCGGTAAGTAAGCGTTGCCAGAAATTACTCACAACTTATTTTGTGTTATAATTAGTTTAGCTAAGATTTCATTTTCGATCTTCACATACAATTCAATCTCTCCAAAACTATACATCGAATCTTTTTTATCTATCAAATGAGACTCTATTTCACTATCCATCAAAATTGCTTTTGCAATTTCAGCCTGGTGAGCTAAATTGGTAGTGTAAACTTTTATCCAGCCTTCGTTGAGCATGGGTGCAAAGATGGCGATTTGGGTAATTGGTACTTGGGTATTTAAGGTAATTGATGTGGCACAAAAATGATTTCGGTGGAAACGCATAGTATGAAATCAAAAAAAATCTTTTTATAGCAGCGCTATCTTTGACCAAACGAAGATGAAAATGTTAGCACTTAAAGGAATATATGATGGCAAGTCAATACAATTGATTGATAAGCCTGCGGAGAAAAAAAAGTACAAGGTGATTGTAACTTTTGTAGAAGAGATTAAAGAAGTTGACGAAGAGCTCAGAAACTTTACCGCGCAAACAAATGGCTTGGATTTTTGGAATGATCCCAAAGAAGACCTGTACCAAGATTATCTTAAAAATAAGCCAAAAAAGAAATGAAAGCGGGAGATATTATTTTAATTCCTTTTCCTTTTGCAGAGATTAAACGAATTAAAGTAAGACCTGCTGTAGTAATAACAGAAACGGCAGATCAATATAAGGATATTGTAATTGCTGCAATAAGTTCAGTAATTCCGGCTGTCTCAATTAAAAATGAAATCATCATTAGTCCGGCTAAAACAAATAATCTGAGGGTTCAATCCGTAATTAAAGTTGACAGGATTGTCACCTTAAAACAACAGGATAAAATAGCTGATTTGGGAAAGCTTACATCGAAAGAATTGATTGCATTTACAAAAATTTTCCGTGAGCTTTTAAAATGATGAAGTAAGATTAACACTCGCTCGAAATTTCAGAGTCCCGCGAAAAGCGGAGACACTGAAACTACTGAGTAGTATTGATTTAATTATTTTCTGAAAAATCCTCCGCCATTTGTTTTGCTTGTTCTAAAACTGTTCTTACTGCTTGGTCTTGTTTGTCGGGGGGATAGCCATACTTTTTAAGAATGCGTTTTACTATCACTCTCATTTTTGCTTGCACACTTTCTTTAATTGTCCAGTCAATGGTTACAGATTTTTTTACGCTGTCAACTAATTCTCTTGCTATCGTTTTCAAAACTTCGTCACCCAACAATTTTACTGCACTATCGCTAACTTCAAGGGCATCATAAAAAGCTAACTCACGAAAGTCAAGTTTCAAATCTTCGCCTCGTTTGTCTGCTTGCTTAATGTCCTTCGCTAACTTTATTAACTCGTCAATAATTTGTGCTGCACTCAAAGCATTATTCTGATAGCGTTTGATTGCATCAGCTAACAATTCTGAAAATTTTTTGCTCTGAACAATATTTCTGTGTGAACGGTTTTTTATTTCGTCATTCAACAATCTTCGCAAAAGTTCTAACGCCAAATTCTTTCTCGGCATTCCTTTTATCTCTGCTAAAAACTCGTCTGATAAAATTGAAATCTCTGGCTTGTCAATTCCTGCCGCTTGGAAAATATCAATCACTTCTGTTGAAATCAAAGCATCAGAAATAATTTGTCTGATTGCAGTCTCTACTTCTTCATCACTATGTTTCTTTTGGCTCTCACGAAGTTTTGTAATCCTTGCTTTGATGGCTTGGAATAAACTTACATCATCTCTAATCTTCAATGCTTCGGGGTGTGGAACTGATAATGCAAATGCTTTTGAAAGGTTAATCACATTTGAATTGAAGCGGTCTTTGCCTTTATCTAAATTCAAAACAAAATCTGTTGCATCTAAAATGAAAGTGAGTTTTTCTTTTGGCTGCAAACCAAAGAATTTTTTGTAATCAAAAGCCCCCATCCGGCTTCCCCCGAAAGGGGAAGAGTTAAACATTTCGGAAACCACTTCATGCAACTCCAACATTTTTGCAACGGCTTCTTCTTGGTTGAATTCTATTTTTCCTTTTCCTCCGCTGTCGGTGTAAATGCTCAATGCTTTTTTTAAATCTTGTGCAATGCCTAAATAGTCCACAATCAAACCGCCTTCTTTATCTCTGAAAACTCTGTTCACTCTTGCAATCGCTTGCATGAGGTTGTGTCCTGTCATGGGCTTGTCCACATAC
>JANLUX010000131.1:0-10801 GCA_031363705.1 Bacteroidota bacterium | reverse complement strand
TAATTTCCGTGTGTTAATGCACGAAAAACCTTATGCAGGCGTTAATGGAAGTGGTAAACATAATAACTGGAGTTTAGCAACAAACACCGGTAAAAATTTATTATCGCCGGGTAAAACTCCTAAAACAAACTTACAATTCTTAACTTTTTTCATCAACACTGTAAAAGCAGTTTATGAACATGCTGATTTATTACGTGCGAGTATTGCCACTGCAAGTAACGATCACCGGCTTGGCGCCAATGAAGCACCACCGGCAATTATGTCAATCTTCCTTGGAGGACAATTATCAAAAGTGCTGGATGATCTGGAAAAAAGTGTGAAAGACAAAAAAATGACGCCTGAAGAAAAGACAGCGCTGAAATTAAACATCGGAAAAATTCCTGAAATACTTTTAGATAATACAGATCGCAACCGTACTTCACCATTTGCATTTACAGGAAATAAATTTGAGTTTCGCGCAGTAGGTTCATCTGCCAACTGCGCTCATGCCATGACAGTTTTAAATACTATCGTGGCTGATCAGCTTTATAAATTTTATGAGGAAGTAGAAACACTTTCAAAGAAAAACATGAAAAAGGATGAAGCCATTCTTAAGATATTACGTAATTATATTGTGGATTCAAAAGCCATCCGCTTTGAAGGAAATGGTTACAGTGAAGAATGGAAGAATGCTGCAAAGAAGCTTGGATTAAGTAATATAACCACCACGCCTCCAGCGCTTGATGCTTTTGTAACAAAGAAATCAATTGATCTTTTTGAACGTAATAATATTTTCACCCATCGCGAGCTGGAAGCACGTCATGAGATCATGTTGGAAACATATATCAAGAAAATTCAGATTGAATCACGTGTGATGGCAAACCTTGCAGTAAATCATATTTTACCTGCAGCTATCAAATACCAAAATTTATTGGTGCAAAATGTTGAAGGCATAAAAGACATAGGCTTAGGCAAAGAAGTGAGTGCAACGCAGATTGATATGATCCGTGAAATATCAACGCATATTACAGTGATAAAAAAGAATGTGGATGAAATGGTTGAAGCCCGTAAAAAAGCAAATTCAATTGAAAACATTCGTGCCCGTGCAATAGCTTATTCCGAAAAGGTAAAATCATATTTTGATCTTATCCGTTATCATGTTGACAAACTCGAATTAATTGTTGATAATGAAAACTGGCCTCTGCCAAAATATCGCGAGATGGTAGCTATCAGATAATATAGATATCCTGGTAAAGATTCCTCTATGACTATTTGATGATAGGGGATTTAATCCTCATAGCCACTCTTGATAATTGTTGCAATCATTTTAAATTGCTCATTTGCATTAAAGCAATGTTTGGCATGCGCAGGAATAATTATACCTTCTCCTAATTTAAGCTTGTAGTTTTTATCTCTGATGGTTAATTCAGCAGTACCATCAATGATTTGAATAAAAGTATCAAACGGAGAAGTCTTCTCTGCTAATTCTTCTCCTGCATCAAAAGATGAAATAGTTATGTTTCCTGTGGTTTTTTTTATAATGGTTTTAGTAAGCACAGCGTTTGGTACATATTCGATGATTTCAACTACAATATGAATTTTTGATTTTTCCAATTCAGCGCTATCCATTTATTTATTTATTTAATGTAACTGAATTGTTACAGCGCAAAGATGCATACTCTTTAAGCACTATTTGTTACATAACTTTAGAAATAAGTTACATGATTCACTGATTTATTAAATGAGTAAAAAAATTGATCTAAAAAAAAATTCAATCACTTCAATCACATGAACACTTACTATGCATCATTAAAGAGACATTTTAAGTATCATAAGCAGTTTGAAAATAATTTACAGGATATTTATTTTTTTTTGTACCAGGTGTACTTCCCATGCAGTATCGGGGTTCAGGTATCTTGTGGCACGCACACGCATTAAAACAATTTCTCCGTTTTTCTTTCTGTGTTTTAAATTGCCAAAAAAAGACCGCTCTAAACTATGCAATTCAAGAGTGTTGAGAATATCAATTAAGTCCTCACCATGCCATAAATCGGCAATGCTTAAACCGATTAATTCCTGCTGATCGTACATGCAAAATTCAATAGCAGCCTAATTGGCATCCACAATTTTTAAACTGTTTTCATCAAATATCCAGGCAGGATAATCCACCTGGTGAATTCGTTTACGAAGCGGATAAATCAATTCAGAATTGATGGAAGACTGATTCATAAGTTATCTTTTAAAGAATAATTTGTGTTATGCTGTTCAGTTTGCTACAGGAATGGTCATTAAAATTTTGATACAAATAAGAGAGCACTTTACAATGCTCTCTTAACAAGAAAAATGAACAAGGCATATTCATTATTGTGCTCCGAGCTGTTTCATAAAACGAAAATGCGACCGGATGGCTGATGACATAGAAGGATAATTATTATGCCTGATGGAAAATTTAAGGCAGGTTTCTTTTACGAATTTATGTATGACAGGATAATGCACATGGCTCACTTTAGGAAAGAGATGATGCTCCACCTGAAAATTTAATCCGCCAATGAGCCATGAAATAATTCTGTTGTCAGTGGCAAAATCTGCTGTGGATTGCACCTGATGAACAGCCCACTCTTCATTAATCTGATGGTCATACTTTTGTTCATCAATAAAATGAGTTGCTTCCACTACATGTGCCAGTTGAAATACAATGGCAAGGGTTAAACCCATTGTGATATGCATGAGCATAAAACCAATGATGGCAGGCATTAACCCTGTGAGAAAAGCAGGCAGGATGAGATAAAAAAAGATATATAATATTTTACTGCTCCAGAAAATCAGGTGATCAGCTACTTTCATTTTCCGCAAACGGTTCGATTGAATTTTTTTCCGGAAATAATTTGAAAATTCAGAAATAAAAATTATCATCAGCGTAGTTAATGCATAAAGCGGAATGCAGTATAGGTGCTGATAACGATGCAATCTTGTTTTTTTCTGTGAAGTACACATACGAAGAAAAGGCGCCTTATTAAGATCAATGTCAACGCCATCAATATTGGTGTATGTATGATGGATAACGTTATGTTTTTGTTTCCACAAACCTGCATTAACTCCCATCATATTGGCTGTAAGTCCCATCAGATTATTAATCCATTTTTTATCAGAATAACTCCCATGGTTTGCATCATGCATTACATTGAAGCCTATGGCAGCCTGAATAAGACCAAAGAGGCAGCATAATGCTACAGCAATACCCCATTGAAGTGAAGTGGTGAGCAACAAAAGGTAAATTGCTACGGCTGTTGAAATAAGTATTACAGATTTAAAATAAAGTTTTTTATTTCCTGTTTTTTTCAGTTTATGTTGTATAAAATATTGTTCAACCTGCGCATTAAGGGTATTAAAAAAAAATTTATTCTGATTATTAAATGATATTTTACACATATTGTCCGGGTAATAATTAAGATGGTAAAATTAAATAGGCGTTTAGCGGAAACCCTTACATAATTTCTGAAAAAAGTTACATAATTTACTGATTAATGACTTTACAAAGACGTTGATGTTTTTTATTGTTTTTTTTCGGATGGTATGTAAATATCAAACGTTGCACTTTTATTTAGTATGCCTGTTGCTGTAATAAATCCATAGTGATTATCCAAAATCCTTCTCACAAGGGCTAATCCAATGCCTGTATTTACTGATTTTAAAACAAAAGAGTGGCTGTTACAGGTTCTCCAAAGCAATAAGCCGTTGGTTTTTTATTTTCTTAAAAAATGAAGGTGTTAATCCTGTTACCTTTTTAAACTGGTTTGATAAATGCGCAACACTGCTGTACCGGAGTTTCCAGGCTATTTCAGTAAGGTTAAGCTCGTTGTAAATAAGCAATTCTTTAACCCTTTCAATTTTATGAGAAATAATAAAATGTTCAATAGTTATTCCTTTTACTTCTGAAAACAGGTTAGAAAGATAAGTGTAGTCATAATTTAATTTTTTACTCAGGTAATCTGAAAAATTGGTCTTTGGCAATTCATCAGAATAATGTATCATTTCCACAACCACATTTTTTATTTTTTCTATTAGCATTGCCTTCTTGTCATCCATCAGTTCAAGTCCTGATTTCAGCAAAGCCTTTTTTAAAGCATCATGTGTTTGCTCAGAAAGAACTTCTTTAATCTCCACTTCTCCTAATTCAACAATCATGTGATGAAGGCCAAGGGTTTCCAGCTCTGCTTTCACTATCATTTTGCAGCGGAGACTCACCATATTCCTGATGAATAATTTCATTTACTGTGAATTGGTGTGAAATTAATAAACAACTTCATTATGCAGAATCATACTATAATAATACAAATTATTGTTTTTAAAACCTATAATGAGGATGTAACTTAAAGAAATTTATCAGTTGGTATTTAAATAAACTTAAAATGTTAAGCTCACTCCTACTGAAGGCAGTGTCGGCAATTGATTCACGCGTTTATATCGCACACGATCGAAGTAAAAAATATTCTGGCGATTGTAAACATTAATTACACTTGCAGTGGCTTCAAGGTTTGAATTTTTTCCAACATAAAATATTTTCTTCAGACTTACATCAAGGCGATGATAATCCGGTAAACGACCAGCATTTAAATCACCATATATAATACCGAGATAACCATTCTCATTTACATAATCCGTTTGCAAGCCGTCTGCAAAATTCAGGTATTCATAATATCCTGCTGTTTTACTGAAAGGAAAACCAGAGCCATAGTTCCATCGTGCATTAAATTCCCAATCCAGTTTTTTTCCTAAAGTATAAGCAGCTACAATATTTACATTATGCCTGCGGTCGAAGTGCGGTTTGTATTCTCTTATTCCATCATTGCGTGTTACATATCCCAATGCATACACCAGCCATATATAAATTCGCTTGTGATCATACTTAAGCACTGCATCTGCACCATAGGCTTTTCCGTTTTCTACTATAAATTCTTTTACAAGATAATCCGGCTTGTTGTCGTAAGTACCATTATCAGGATAAATTTTATCACGATTGATATTGGTTAGCTGTGAGAAATTTTTATAATAGGTTTCCACATTCAGATCAAGATGTGGCAACAGATTAATTTCAGCACCAGCAATCACATCACGCGATTTCTGCAACCTGGTTTTCACTTTTTTACCATTGAACTCGTCAGGGAGTGTTTCAGGACCTGATAAAAATCCATAGAATAGATTCACTACATCGCGGTCAGAGCTTGCGCTCAATAAATTTTGCGCGTACATGCCACCTGCAAATTTCAGTCGCAAGTAATTAGTAAGATTTATTTTTATTCCTAACCGCGGTTCAGGAGAAATTTCTGAAAGTGAAGCAAAAAAATGGAGGCGCATACTCGGGTCAATCACAAATCGCGGACGCACAATACGGTATTTTAGAAAGCAACCAAATTCAGTTGTGTTTTCCAATTGACCTACAGGCACTCCAACAATGTTATGCGTTTCAAATTGTGTTTTAAAACCGAGGATTTCAAAACCATATTTCAGCTCGTCCTTTTTAATGAAATTGGTAAAATTCATTCCCATATTAAAACCACTCACGTAACTGAAACGCGGTTGCCCATCACCTTCCTGTTGTGTGATTTTATAATCGGAATAGGCCAGTGTTCCGTCAATAAGATTAGCCGATCCGCCTGGTACTAAAATAAAATTAAATCCTCCACCTGATGATTTCCACTTGAGTGAACTAATGAAACGGTAATCAGCATTATCCTGGTTGTGAAAACCAAAAAAGCTAACCTTGCTTCCGTTACCGCTGTTCAATGAAATTTTACTATAGATATCTGTAAAGCTGTAAGGCAATCCTTTTTTATCTACATAACTGTAAATTTTTGGTGATGTCTTATCCAGATAAGAATTACGTGCAGTAAGCAGGATGGACGCTGATCCACCACCTTCCTCTCTTTGCTTTTTTAACGGACCTTCCACTAAAATTTTTGAATTGAAAGTAGTTGCAGATACCTTACCAGCAAAACGTTTTTTATTTCCGTCACGTGTGGTTATATCCATCACAGAAGAAATACGATCTCCGTACTCCGCACTGAAGCCACCGGTGTAAACATCGGCATTACGTATTACGTCCGGATCAAAAATTGAAAACAAACCGATGGAATGAAAAGGATTATAAATGATCATTCCATCCAGCAAAACTTTATTCATTACAGGTGTACCTCCTCTTATGTATAACTGTCCTCCCTGATCGCCACTGAAAATAACACCGGGTAACACCTGCAGATATTGAGCAAGATCAGCTTCTCCACCCACAGAAGGAACCATTTTTATTTCGCGTGGAGTAATTTTATTTACTGAAATATTTACTTCCGTTTTTTGTTGTTCACGATCTGCAGAAATCTCTACAGCTTTTAAATTAATTGCTGCCTTTTTAATATACAACTGCTTGCTAAGGATTTGATCTGCTTTTAAAGTAACCTGAGCAAAAACAGTATCATAACCAATACCTGTTGCCATCAACTGGTATTCACCCGGCTCAATCCGCGATATGCTGTAATAGCCGTTGACATCAGTTTGTGCTCCGTGTGTGGTTCCTTTTAAAAATACAGGGGTAAACAAAACGGGTTCTCCTGTACCTTTATCATACACAAAACCGCGAACGGTTGCCATTTGTGCTGTTGAATAATAATTGAAAAACAGGACAGGAATTATTATTAGTAATTTTTTTATCATAAATGTTTTGGAAGCTTTCAGTTTCATTTTTTTATTGCCCGCTCATTTCCATCACCACCTCATATTCCTTCTTGGTAACAGGTGAAACTGACAATCGTGAAATACGAACAAGTACCATATCCTTAAGGCGTTTATCTTTTTTTATCTGCTCAAGTGTAACTGGTTTCTTTAATTTTTTTAAAAGTTTCAGATCAACTGCTACCCAATTTGTATCGTCAGTGGTCGGATCCTGGTAATGTTCTTTTATTACGGTTGCAATTCCAACAATTTCAACACCTTCATTACTGTGATAAAAAAATACCTGATCACCTTTTTTCATTGCTCTTAAATGAAGTCGAGCTGCATAGTTGCGTACACCATCCCAAACTGTTGAGCCATCTTTTACCAATTGATCCCAGCTATATGTAGATGGTTCGGATTTTACAAGCCAGTAATTCATTGTTGAATTTAGAGTAATGTGTTATTGTAATATCTGAAAATCTGTTAAGGCTGCCGAAGATAGCCAAAAGCATTTTTGCCAGATTAAAATTTAGCCCTACTACATTATTTTGACAATTAAAACACAGTTATCTTTACTGCATAAATGAATAATGCCATGAAAAAAATATTTGTATTCCTTCAATTATTTGCATTAAGCGCAATTACTTATGCGCAAACTTCTTCTTGCTGCAGCAAATCAGCAACGGGTGCATTTGCATCACTTGGTAATGATGAAGCATTTGTAAATTCACACTTACCGCCTTTGCCTTTTCATTATGCAACTGTTAATGGTAAGATGATGAATATTAAATCTCCGGATGGAAAAGATGCACAGGTGTTTTATGTTAAAAATAATGATCAGAATAAAACAGTGATAATGTTTCATGAGTGGTGGGGACTGAATGATTATATCAAACGCGAAGCGGAAACCCTGGCAAAAGAATTAGGTGTGAATGTGATAGCGCCCGATCTTTATGATGGAACTGTGACAACTACAGCTGAGGAAGCTACCAGGTTAATGCAGGGATTAAAAGATGAACGTGCCAGGGCTATTATCAGTGGATGTATTGATTATTGCGGAGCTCAGAGTCAATTGCAGACTATCGGTTGGTGTATGGGAGGTGGCTGGAGCTTGCAGGCTGCATTAATGGCTGGTAACAATGCAAAAGGTTGTGTCATTTATTATGGAATGCCGGAAAAAGATAAGCAAAAGCTGAGTAAATTAAAATGTCCTGTACTCGGAATATTTGCAAAAAAAGATCAGTATATAAATCCTGAGATAGTCAATCAATTTGAAGAAGACATGAGATCATTGGATAAAAAATTAACAGTTTATAAATTTGATGCTGATCATGCATTTGCGAATCCCAGTAATCCTAAATATGATAAAGATGCAACTGAACAAGCGCATAAAAAAGCGATTGAGTTTTTAAAAAGTAATTTTAAAGACTAAGCTATTAGTAAATCAAATAATATTTTAAAAAAGATTTTCCATTAAGCTATGAAAATTAAATTACTCTCCTTTTTACTATTAACTACCACTATTAGTAGTTTATCTGCACAGCCATGGAAAACTTACCCTTATCATCAGCCTGGAACATTGTTGTATTTTCCAGAGGATGAAGGAAGACACCCGGCAGAGCCGATGGAATGGTGGTACACCAATGGATTTTTAACAGGTCAGACAACAGGTAATGCTTACACTTTTATGCTTACCTATTTCTATAACCCGTTTTTGACTTTTGACGGATTCAGAATACTCAATATTGCGAATGAAACAACCGGGCTGTTTTTTCCTGAAACCCAGCCATGTAATTATCCTGTTATGTCGCAAAACAATCTGCATATCAATGCTGCACTTCCCGGTGGAGTTAATGAAGAGTGGAGTACGAGACAGGATTCAGTGGGTAACTTAATTCCATTTGAATATCATTTGAATGCACAATCACAAAATGGATCCATTGATCTTGTTTATATAGCTCAGAAACGACCACTCATTGTGGCTGATTCGGGGTATCTCCACCAGGGAATTTCAAGTTATACTTATTACTATTCACTAACCACGCTCTCTGTGCAAGGAACTATTACATTGAATGGAGATACTGAAACTGTAATTGGCACTGCATGGATTGACCGGCAATATGGAAATTTCAACCCAAACACCGGTGAAAAATATGAATGGTTTTCGCTTCAGCTAAGCAATGGAATGGATCTGAATGTATGGAATATTTTTACAAGTCAGAACACCATTCCTGATACCTCTACTTATCGCTTCTGTTCTATTTACATCAATGACAGCACCTCACTTTCGTCATCTGATTTCTCAATTGAAAGAGAACAATATGTTTTTATGACAGGGCAAACACGGTGTTATGCTAAAAAATGGCACTTTGTTAAAGACAGCATTGATCTTATTTTCACAACGCTTCATGATAACCAGGAAGTAACTCTGCCATTCACCTTTTATGAGGGAAGTGTAAGTATTACCGGAACTGTAAATGGAACTCCTGTCACCGGCTCAGGCTTTGCCGAATTACTGCACAATTATCAACATCCGGTCATTAATCTTATTGCACCTGTAAACGGACAAACATGGGATGGTACACAGCCTGTAACCTGGCAATTATTAAACCCGGATGACGGAAGAAAAATTTATTATGATGTGGAAGTAAGTCTTAATGATTCATTACACTATCAGGCCGTTGCACAGTCTCTTACAGATACAACTTATCAATGGGATGTATCCTCAATACCACCAGGTTCACCTTGCTGGATAAGGATAATAGGATATTCTATAGATACAACATTAACCGGTAATGATTATGCTGGCTTATCTATAATAACAGGAACAGAGGAAATATTTACTTCTGGTCAGTCGCATTTCAAAGTTTATCCTAACCCTTTTCATAATGAAACATCCATTTTTAGTGAGGTTGCATTAAAGAATGCTCAACTTATCCTGAATGATATGACTGGTGAAAAGGTGAAAGAAATTAAAAACCTTTCGGGTAATAAAATCACAATTGGAAACGAGGATTTAGCTGCAGGGATTTATTTTTACACAATTATTCAGAATAACAAAATGATTACAACCGGAAAATTTACGGTGAATTAAATTGCTTAAAATCATTAGGTTTTAGAGATTTTCATTAACAATCATATTTTGAAAGTGGAATTGGTTGACAGCGTTAATTTTTAATAATTATTTAATTCTCTTACCGAATGAAAGTTTTGCAATCAAAAAAAAATTACATTTGCACCCACAATAACAGTGCGGGGTGGAGCAGAGGTAGCTCGTTGGGCTCATAACCCAAAGGTCATAGGTTCGAGTCCTATCCCCGCTACCAGATAATAACATAAAATCCGAAAGATCAATGACTTTCGGATTTTTACTTTTAAGAGGTTGCCTTTTAAAGGACATTTTTTCAAAACCTGGTTGTTTTAATCCTGTACTCAATTTTTTATCAGATAGATTCTTTATGGAACTTATTGGTTGAGCCAATGAAATGGATAGATAGAGAAAATAATCAATTGATTGAAACACTTACTCTCCTTTTTATAAAAAACTTTTTTAAGCTACTATACATTTTGTCAGGAAGAATTTTTAATACAAGAATTTCAGCCCTCCGATTTAAATTGTGATCTGCCGGAAGGATGATGTTTCTTTGCATAATATTTTGTATAGACAATTTAATAAATAACTATCATTATTTACCAAATTCAAAATAGTGAAAAACCAATTAAAATTTTAAAGATCAATACAATGATTCCATTCAATAGAAATAAAAAAACACTGTCAGCAATGAAACTCATCCCAACATTGATAGTGATAATAATTTTCACAGCATGTAATAATCGTAAAAACAACTACGATGCTTCAGGCACATTTGAAGCTAATGAAACCATTGTGTCAGCAGAAGCAACCGGTTTAATCAAAGAGTTTGACATTGAAGAAGGACAGACAATCAAAGCCGGTGATTATATCGGTTATATTGACAGTGTACAACTCTATCTGAAAAAGAAACAGCTGGAAGCACAAATAAAATCTACACTCAGTCAACGTCCTGATATTAAAAAACAATTGTCATCGCTGCAGACACAATTGAAAGCAGCAGAGAAAGAACAGGAAAGATTCAGT
>JANLUX010000126.1:0-1647 GCA_031363705.1 Bacteroidota bacterium | reverse complement strand
TAAAAGAAATTCCTCCCTTGTTATGAGTCTTCTCCGAAAGAAAACAGTTCATTCAATACTTAAGCAAGTTGAAAAAGACAATGCTGATGGAGCTCATAAAATGCATAAGCATCTCGGAGTACGAGATCTTACAGCATTTGGTATTGCTGCAATTGTGGGAGCAGGAATTTTCAGCACTATTGGTCAGGCAAGTGCTGATGGAGGTCCTGGCGTTATTTTTCTTTTCATTTTCACTGCTATTGCCTGTGGTTTCGCTGCATTCTGCTACGCTGAGTTTGCAAGCATGGTTCCTGTTTCCGGCAGTGCTTATACTTATTCTTATGTTGCGTTTGGTGAATTGTTCGCATGGATAATAGGATGGGCATTAATCATGGAATACGGTATTGGGAATATAACAGTTGCCATTTCATGGAGTGATTATTTTACAGGATTGCTGGAAAGCATGAACATCCATCTCCCACAATGGCTACAGATGGATTACCTCACAGCTAACAAAGGATTTAAAGAAGCAACTATCCTCATGCATAGCGGAAAAGATTTTTCTAATCTTTCTTCTTCACTGCAAAATTCTTATACTGCATGGACAACATCACCTTCCATCGGACCATTACATATCGTTACTGATTTACCTGCATTAGGAATTATCATTTTAATAACTGCGCTTGTTTATCGCGGAATAAGAGAATCACGTAACGCCAGCAACCTGATGGTGGTTGTTAAATTATCCATTGTGTTATTAGTAATTGCTGTCGGTGCTTTTTATGTGAATACAGATAACTGGCATCCTTTTACACCAAACGGTATCGGAGGAATCCTCAAAGGCGTTTCCGCGGTATTTTTTGCTTACATCGGTTTTGATGCAATATCCACTACTGCAGAGGAATGTAAAAATCCCCAGCGTGATTTGCCCAGGGGAATGATGTGGTCAATCATCATCTGTACCATTTTATATGTATTGATTGCATTGGTTCTTACCGGAATGGTTAAGTATGATCAATTGGCTGTTGGTGATCCGCTCGCATTTGTATTCGGAGAATTGAATTTGAAATGGATGAGTGCAATCATCGGAGTGAGTGCAATATTTGCAATGGCAAGTGTGTTGCTTGTGTTTCAACTTGGACAACCCAGAATATGGATGAGTATGAGCCGGGATGGATTACTGCCTAAAGTATTTTCGAAAATCCATCCTAAGTACCGGACACCTTCTTTTGCAACTATTGTTACAGGATTCGTAGTTGCAATTCCTTCTTTGTTTTTAAACCTCACCATTGTTACGGATCTCTGCAGTATCGGAACTTTATTTGCTTTTGTACTGGTTTGTGGTGGTGTATTAATGCTTCAAAATAAAACTGATATACCCAGAGGAAAATTTAAAACACCTTACATCAACGGAAAGTTTATTGTTCCCGCAATGTTTATGTTGGCGCTTATTATTGCATTTGTATATAAGCAAAATGAAACCAAAGCTTTCTTTTTTAATTCACCCGTATCAATTCCTAAATCTGATTTTATCAGTAGTCTTGAAAAAAACGAGGTGGACGTTGTGAGAAACTATGTCTTACAAACCGACAGATTAAATCTGAAAATCTAAATCAATGAACTGGCTGCATATTTAGAAAATGTTGATGATGAAAATTATGCTAATCT
>JANLUX010000094.1:0-27301 GCA_031363705.1 Bacteroidota bacterium | reverse complement strand
AAATAATTGAAGGAAATAATGGCAATGCATAAAAGGAATTGGCTGAGGCACTCTGAATGAATTACTGTAGCAAAATCAACCTGTGAGTACTATGTGACAAGTTTCATCCAGAATGACACCGTGGGGCTATTGTGCTTTTGTGATTCTATTGAACAGATTGCTTCGTTCCTCGCAATGACGGATGACCAGTTACCCCTCCACCTTCTTAATCTCAAAAGGCAGCTTCACTATCGTTTGATAATCATCACCGGCTTCTGCCATGTCTTCGTCTTCTTCCTCGTAAAACCAGATAACTTTTACTTCACTCTTACCTGATTTATTTAAAGCCTCTAACCTGCGAAAAATATCAAGCAGGCATTTGGATGAGCTGGTGTTAAAATATTCCAACTGGATTTTAATAACGGTTTTTTGATTTGGTTCAGTTGCATATTTATCTAACCATTCATAAACAGGATGATAAAACTCCGCAGAGTTTTCTGGAATTGATTTTCCGCTTAACTCTAAATTTCCATCAGTTTGAAAATTGATATAAGGTGTTTTATTGCCGGCTTCTAATGTAAATTTTTCCATAGTTTTATTTTTTACTAATTACCAATATGCAACACTTGCCTATTAGCTTATTGCTTATTGCCCTTTGCTTATTGCATTTTATTTAACAACCACACCAAGGCTGAAGAATGAATATTTATCAGACATTTTATGAAAGTGATAATCCAGCCGATGACCTGATTTGCGTGCAATATCAATCATTCCCAATCCTGCACCGCCTTTGTCTGAAAGCTCTGTGGTGTTTAATGTTTCGAGATAGTATGCACGTAGTTCTTCAGCATTCATAGCACTTATTTTATCCAGTTTCTGTTCTAACTCTGCTGCCTTATCATTTAAAATAAAATTTCCTGTGATGATGCGGTAACTTGTTTCATTGTCTTTTGCAATCATAAACATAGCCCCGTTTTTTTCATCGTCATCATCACTGGCTTCCTTTAGTGCTTCTTTATGATGATAAACATTCTGCAGGCACTCCACGAGGATGTGGTAGAATTTTTTCTTGAGCTTCACATTCTCTTCCTCGGTATCCAGACGCGATTCCATAATCTGATAAACAGACGAAAGCAGGTCGAGGGTGATGTCACCTTTAAAAGAGAGGATTATTTTATCCCGCTCCATGTTTTGATACTGCTGATAAATGCCGGTCATGGAATACACAAAAATAGATTTGATTTTGTAATTAAAAAGCTTTTCGTGTATTTGGTTTATTTTTACTTCCATCAATAACTATGAAAGCAATTATTGTTAAGACCCTGATTTTTTTACTATTAGTTTTTGCAGGCACTTTAGCATTTGCACAAAAGGATGCGCACCATAACTACAAAAGCGAAAAAGATACAACGATCACCCTGAGTTTAGGTGGTCTTACCGGTGATGATGAAGAGGAGAAAGAAAAAGTTGATTCCCTTATTGATGCATTCAGCAGTGAGGAGAGCTTGTTGAAATTCAGTAAACCATGGCGCGTTAAAAAGGGAGATGATGAAGCGTGGATAAAACCTGGATATATTGATGATGACTGGATCGAATTAACCAGTGACTCTGCTCAAAAAGCCTTTTTAGACAAGGGAAGTGTTTACTGGTTCAGAAACGGTTTTGAAATTGATACTTCATTAATGAATAAACCGCTTGCCTTGTATGTAAGACAGTTTGGCTCAGCGGTGGATGTTTATCTTGATGGAAAATTTTTGAAGAGCTTCGGAAAAACCGGTAACAATCGGGAAAATGAAATTGCTGAGTTCAGCATTAATCCACGCCCCTTTGCCTTTACGTTTACAAATAAAAAAGATCATGTTTTTGCAATACGTTACAGCAATTTCCATCGTACAGAAAGCAAGCAGGCAAAGTTCAACATAGGAAAAAATTTTAAAATAATTGTTAAAGAGCTAAATGGAGAGATAGCAGAAGTAGCAGACCCATCACAATATTTTCCACTCATTTTTTTCTCCGCTATTTTTTTAACGCTGGGTGTTTTTCACATGGTGATCTTTATTTATAACAGGCAGATAAAAAGTAATTTCTCTTACAGTATTTATTGCTTCGGAATTTTTGCAATCACCTATTACATCTATTATATGCTCAACTCATCAGACTATGAGGTGGTGACGATGATGCTAAAAGTGTTGTTGTATGTTGTTCCATTGATTGTAGTTCCGCTGGTGTCTATGATTCACAGGGTTTTTTACGGCAAACGATTAAAAATTTTCTGGGTTATCATTGCATTGTTTGTGATCTCGCTCATACTCTATTCTTACGGAATGTACAGCAACGCAGGAATGATAGTTATAGCTACGGTCATGCTTTCAACAATAGAAATAATCCGTGTAATTGTTAAGGCCATCAGAAGGAAAAAAGACGGGGCATGGATTTTTGCATTTATTATTTTACTTGCTCCTCTGGCGGGAATAATTTCTTCCTACTTGCCAGACCAGTTCGTGATAGGCGGAATGAAAATTCCAAATAATACATCAGCAATAGTTGGCTCTTGTTTTATACTGGGATTGCCTTTTTCAATGACACTCTATCTTGCGCGCGACTTTTCGCGATTGAATAAACGATTAAAGGAACAACTGAAAGAAAATACAGATTTATCAGAAAAAACTATCCGTCAGGAAAAGGAAAAAAAACAAATTTTAGAAAATCAGAAAACAGAGTTAGAAATAAAAGTAGCTGAACGCACAAGAGAAGTTATTCAGCAAAAAAATGTAATTGAAATAAAGAACAAAGAAATTACCGATTCACTTAATTATGCCAAACGAATTCAGTCAGCAATACTTCCTGACGTAACGCTGATTCATAAAACGCTGCAACAATCGTTTATTCTTTATCTGCCTAAGGATATTGTGAGTGGAGATTTTTATGCATTTGCACATAAAGAAAATAAAGTGCTGATTGCTGCTGCCGACTGCACAGGACATGGAGTGGCTGGCGCTTTTATGAGCATGATTGGTAGTTCCTTGCTTAACCAGATTATCAATGAAAAAAA
The DNA here is from genome assembly GCA_031363705.1 of Bacteroidota bacterium. GTDB lineage: Bacteria > Bacteroidota > Bacteroidia > AKYH767-A > OLB10 > JANLUX01. The sequence continues at coordinate 24,270 of JANLUX010000094.1, read as the reverse complement.
TATTACTGAACCTGCGCCCATCCTTGATCAGCTGAATGCAGGAATTATTCATGCATTAAAGCAAAAAGAAAATGAGAGCAGTGATGGAATGGATATTTCAATCTGCACATTTGATTTTAATAAAAATGAATTGTTGTTTGCAGGTGCTAACCGCCCTTTATGGATGATAAGGAATAACGAATTGCGCTTTTATAAGCCAAACAAATTTCCTATCGGTGGTTTACAGGTAGAAAGCGATGAGAAATTTTCGCAGCATGTAATCGCATTGCAGAAGAATGATACGATTTATATTTTCTCTGATGGTTATGCTGATCAGTTTGGCGGTGAAAAAGGAAAAAAACTAATGACAAGAAGATTTCGCGAAACATTATTATCTATTCAAAAACAAACCATGGAAGAACAGGAAATTTATCTTAAAGAATATTTTCAAAGCTGGAAAGGAAACAATGAACAGGTGGATGATGTGCTGGTGATTGGAATAAGAGTTTAACTGGCATCAACGAATACGAATCTGTACGAATAGACGAATGGCTGACGCGCAAATTTTTAGACTATAAATTAAAAATGAATATTTACGAGATAATTTTATTACTTGAAGAATCTGATATTTTCAGTAAAGTTCCTGCTGAAGTTTTGAAAAAGATAGCTGGCAGTCTGATTACAGAAATTTATAAACCTGATCAACGAATCATCACCAAAGGCGATAGTGGAAGCACGATGTACATTATTGCAAGAGGTAATGTGAAAGTGCATGATGAAGAATATACTGTAGCACAGTTGCACAAGGGAGAATCGCTGGGAATTTTTTCATTGCTCGATGATGCACCACGTTCAATGTCAGTGACAGCTATTGATGAAACGGAAGTTTTATGTATTGAGCGCGAAACGCTTTATAAGGTAATGAAGGATGAAACTGATGTTACCTCCAAAGTTATTGCCGCATTAACAGGAAAATTACGTGAGCAGAATGCTTCTCTCATCAACCAGTTTAAAACAAGAGAAGAAGAACTCACTCGACTTGTGAATGTACGCACTGCCGAATTGCAAACCAAGAATAAAGAAATTACTGATAATGTAAATTATGCAAAACGAATTCAGTCCGCAATTCTGCCTGATGCCGATTTAATTAAACAATCATTTAAAGATTGTTTTGTTTTATACATGCCAAAAGACATTGTGAGTGGAGATTTTTATTCATTCAGTCAAAAAGGTGGTCGAGTAATAATTGCTGCCGGTGATTGTACCGGACATGGAGTTACAGGCGCCTTCTTAAGTCTGATTGGAAGTTTTCTCATTAACCAGATTATCAACCAGGAAAATATTACCGAACCTTCGCTAATTCTTGATCAGTTAAACGATGAAATTATTGAAGCCTTAAAACAAAAAGAAGGTGAACTAAATGATGGAATGGATATTTCTGTTTGCTCTTATGATTCAACTAAAAGTGAATTGCGATTTTCGGGTGCTAACCGTCCATTGTGGTTAATCAGGGATAACGAGATAATAACCTATGACGCCAATAAATTTCCTGTGGGAGGATTGCAGGATTATCACGGAGAAAAATTTAAGCAACACATTATTCCGTTACAAGCAAAAGATGCGGTTTATATTTTTACGGATGGTTATGCTGACCAGTTTGGTGGTGAGAACGGAAAAAAGCTGATGACCAAAAAACTGAAAGAAGTCTTGCTTTCCATTCAGGACAGGAGCATGAACGACCAAAGACTTTTTTTGAAAGATTACCTGGAAAAATGGAAGGGTAATAATGAGCAGGTGGATGATGTTTTGATGATTGGCATGCGTTTTTAAACTATCATATAAAAACACGTGTTTATTAGAGGTAAAATGCGTACCTTTGAGATACAATAAAACTCATGTTGCGACTTATTTTTAAGTATAAGTTCCATCTCCTTGCGCTTTCATTCCTCATCTTTTTCAACTCCAGATTTGCTTTTGGTGGTGGAATAGGGAATGGATCGGCAGGCTCTCCGTCCATATCGGGGATAATAAATACTTATGCTTCAGTATTAAATATAAACACTACCAGTTGTGCCTCTTCTGTTACTGTTCTTTCAGCAGCAGGATTCAGCGCAGGCGACCTGATTTTAATTATTCAGATGGAAGGAGCAGTGATAAACACCAGCAATACGCCCTCTTATGGAACTATTTTAAATTATGCCAATGCAGGAAATTTTGAATTCATAAAAGTTTTTTCTGTGACTGGAAATGTAATTCAAACAATTGCGCCTCTCACAAATAATTATGATGTTACCGGAGTCATTCAGCTGGTTCGCGTTCCTCAATATGCAAGTCCTACTATCTCCGGTGTATTAACATGTCCTGCCTGGAATGGATTTACAGGCGGTGTGATTGTTTTAGATGCCACGGGAACGGTGACCATGAATGCCAATATTGATGCAACTTCAAGAGGTTTCAGAGGTGGACAAAATAATCTTAACACAGGATTCCCATCTCACTATGGGGATTATTATTTGCAGGATTCCGATTCGGGAGCTTATAAAGGAGAAGGAATTGCATCTTATTTTATTGCTCCCAATATTTATGGAAGAGGAGCTGCTGCCAATGGTGGCGGTGGTGGAAATAATCATAATGCCGGTGGTGGTGGTGGTTCTAATGCCGGGTGCGGAGGTACCGGAGGTTATGCATTAAATGATCCGTACTACGGACCGAGTTACACAAGTTCACAAGGTATTGGTGGTTATGCGCTTTCTAATTCCGGATCGCCATTCAAAATTTTTATGGGCGGTGGTGGTGGTGCAGGACATCAGAATGATGGAAGCAATGCGACAGGAGGAAATGGTGGCGGAATTATTTTTATTTCAGCAAATGCAGTTAATGGTAATGGACGTTCAGTGACAGCTGCAGGTGCTACTTCAGCTAATGTTTACAGAGACGGAACAGGGGGTGGTGGTGCAGGAGGTTCTGTTATGATTAATTGTTCATCAGCAACTTCTTTATTAAACATTGATGTGCATGGAGGAAATGGTGGTTCTGTTACAACAGGTGGTGCACCTAATCACGGACCAGGTGGTGGTGGTGGTGGTGGCTTAGTGGTTTTTACATCCGCATCGCTACCGGCAAATGTTAATATTGTCTCCATTAATGGTGGCACAGGAGGAATTTGTAATGGAACCAATTATGGAACTGCAAACGGTTGCATTGGTAACACTTCATTTAATCTTGCTCTTCCGCAACAAACACAAAACCCAACTGTTACTACATCAAGCAATACCGCGTTCTGTGTTTCCGGAACTATAACTTTGAATGCAACGCCTAGCAATTCCTATTCATGGTCACCGTCTGCTGGTTTAAGTTGCACCAATTGCCAATCACCCGTTGCAACTGTTAATTCAACTACTGTATATGTTTCTACAGGCTACATCTCTTCCTGCATGTATATTGATTCTTTTACTGTGCAGATTAATCCATTACCAAATGTTACCTTAAACCCTTTTACACCTGTTTGTGTAGATGGCGCTCCCTTCCCGCTAAGTGGAGGAAACCCTTCCGGAGGAAATTATTTTGGAACAGGAGTAAGCAGTGGAAATTTCGATCCTTCCATAGCAGGACCCGGAACCGATACAATATTTTATACTTATACTGATGCGAACGGATGTACTGATACAACCTCAAAAAATATAACGGTAAATAATTTACCTGTTGTCATTCAGTCACCTTTAAGTGATGCATGTATTGATGCGCCTTCATTTGCATTGAGTGGAGGAAATCCGGCAGGAGGAAATTATTCAGGTGTTGGAGTCACTGCAAATAACTTCAACCCTGCCATTGCCGGTTCAGGATTAAAAACGATTACTTATTCCTACACTGATGCAAACGGTTGCTCTAATACTGACAGTACATCTATCAAAGTAAACGCATTGCCAAGTGTTACACTTAGTGCCTTTACTCCTGTCTGTGTAGATGCGAATGCATTTGCTCTGAGCGGTGGTAATCCGGCAGGAGGAACTTATTCAGGCTTGGGAGTAAGCAGTGGAAATTTTGATCCTGCCGTGGCAGGAGTTGGTACACATGCCATAACTTATTCCTATACCGATGTGAATAGTTGTACTAATTCAAGAACAAAAAATCTTATCGTTAATGCATTACCAAATGTTACTTTGAATAATTTCAATCCTGTTTGTGTAAACGCTCCTTCGTTTTTATTAAGTGGTGGAAATCCCGCAGGAGGAATTTTTTCAGGTATCGGAATAAGTGCAAATAATTTTGATGCATCAGTGGCAGGTATAGGTTCTCATAATATAACTTACGACTATACTGATGCCAATGGTTGCTCAAATAATGCTGCTAAAAATATTTTTGTGAATGCATTACCTGTTGTAACACTTGGAGCAATTAATCCTGTGTGCATTGCCCAATCTGCATTTAATTTAACTACAGGAAATCCTGCTGGTGGAGTTTATTCAGGTGTTGGAGTGTCTTCGGGAATTTTCAATCCTTCTGTGGCAGGCATTGGTAATAGTAAAATTTATTATTCATACAATGACATGAATGGTTGTTCAAATATTGACTCCACCACTATCACAGTTTATAATTTACCCAATGTTATTTTTTCTGCTGTCAATCCTGTGTGCGATGGAGCGGCACCATTTGCTTTAACACAAGGATCGCCTGCTGGCGGAACTTATTCAGGAGTGGGTGTTACAGGAAATAATTTTAACCCTTTAATTGCAGGAATAGGAACACAAACCATTACCTATTCTTATACTGATGCAAATGGATGTGGCAATTCCGCTCAGGCTAATATCACTGTGAATGCATTACCCAATGTTACTTTAAATAATTTCAATCCAGTTTGTGTAAACGCACCATCATTTGCATTAAGCGGAGGTAATCCTTCAGGCGGAAACTTTGCAGGGATGGGTGTAAGTGCAAATAATTTTGATGCTTCCATTGCGGGTGTTGGTGCTCATGCTATCACTTATAATTATACAGATGGAAATGGTTGTAGTATTAATGCAACAAAGAACATTACAGTAAATGCTTTACCCGTTGTAACGCTCGGAACAATCAATCCTGTTTGTATTGCACAATCACCATTTGCATTAACAACCGGAAATCCTGCAGGAGGTATCTACTCGGGAACAGGAGTGAATGCAGGAAATTTTAATTCTGCTGTTGCTGGTATTGGTTCACACACCATTTATTATTTATATAGTGATGCAAACGGTTGTTCAAATATTGATTCTACTTCCATCTTGGTTTATGATCTGCCCGTTGTATCATTCTTAACCGTAAATCCTGTTTGCGAAGGTGATGCTTCGTTTATATTAACACAAGGCGCTCCCGTTAGCGGAACTTATTCAGGGATTGGAATTGCCGGAAATAATTTTGATCCTTTAATAGCAGGTGTTGGAACACAAACTATTACTTATTCTTATACTGATCCAAACGGTTGTGGCAACTCCGCACAAACAACTATCACTGTAAATCCATTGCCGGTTGTTATATTAAATTCTTTTAATCCTGTTTGTGTTGATGCGCCTTCATTTGCATTAAGCGGAGGAAATCCTGCAGGAGGAATTTATTCAGGTAACGGTGTTAGTATGAGCAGTTTTGATCCTTCTGTTGCTAATGTTGGTACCCACCAAATTACTTACGCCTATACTGATATCAATGGTTGCAGTAATTACGATTCAAAAAATATCACTGTGAATCCTTTGATTTTTTTAAATGCCGGAGCAGATGACACCATTTGTTCAGGAGAAAGTATAACGTTAAATGTTACCGGTGCAAATAATGTATTGTGGAATGCATCACCTTCATTGAGTTGTTTAAATTGTATAGGTCCTGTAGCAAATCCCACATCCAATACCATTTATATTGTGTCTTCTCCTTTGCCTTGTTCTAAGTACGATACAGTTATTGTTAACGTTGTGCCGGCTGTTGTGATGGATGCAGGAAATGATACAACCATTTGTTTTGGTGAAAGCGCACAATTAAATGCTTCATCCAATTATAATTCATTTAACTGGAGCTTGTCCGATGATTTAAGCTGTACTACGTGTGCAAATCCGGTTGCCTCACCTCTGACTGCAACCACCTATACTGTTACAGGAAGCAATGGAATTTGTTCTGCTTCTGATGAGGTTACTGTAAATATTAATCACGTAATTGTAGATGCGGGGTTGGATGCAACAATTGTTAATGGTGAAATAATTCAATTACATGTATCGGGTGCAACATCATATATCTGGTCACCCTCTTATTTACTTAATGATTCCACTGCTGCATCACCTGTTGCGTTTCCATCAGTCACCACTTTGTATAATGTGATTGGTTATACGGATGGTTGTTCTGATACTGATTCTGTTGTAATTAATGTTATCAATATAGGTGATGCAATTTTTATTCCTTCTGCATTTACTCCCAATGGGGATGGAAAAAATGATGTGTTTAAAGCCGAACGTGCAGGCAAATACGATTCTTTTGAAATGAAAATTTTTAATCGTTGGGGAGAATTGGTTTTTGTAAGTGATGACATTAACACTGGATGGGACGGAATCATTAATGGTGATAAATTGCAGGAAGGGATATATGTTTATTCCATTCATCTTACCGCTGAGAAGACCAACGTAACCAAAAACGGAACTATAAATCTTATGCGCTGATTTTTTCATTTTTTTAAAGGAAGAAATTTTTTTCAATTCTGTTTTGTTATCACCTGTTTAGTTTAATCACCAACCCCCGGTGATTTATAAAAGGAAAAAGCGAAAAACAATTTTATCTTAGCCAAACCAAATCTTAAATTTTTACTACCATGAAACGAATAATAACCTGCAGTGATGGAACCTGGAACAAACCCAACACTATTGAAAACGGAAAAACCACAAGGACAAACGTTCAAAAGATTTTTGATTACATATTACACGTCCACAATGGGGTAACACAAATTAAATATTATGATGAAGGAATCGGAGCAAGCGGAAGTAAATTAAACCGCATACTTCAGGGTGCCACAGGTAAAGGCATTGATGATAATATTAAAGATGCTTATAAATTCATTTGCTGGAATTATCAGCCTGCTGATGAAATTTATTTGTTTGGATTCAGCAGAGGAGCTTATACAGCACGAAGCCTTGGAGGATTGATACGTAAATGCGGCATCATCAAAAAGAATGATTTGAATCTTATTAATGAAGCTTATGACATGTATCGCAATAAAGACGTTCATCCGGATGACGCAGTTGCAACAGATTTTAAAATGAAGTTCAGTTATCTCCCCATGCCGAACATAAAATTTATCGGTGTGTGGGATACTGTTGGTGCGTTGGGTATTCCATTAAGCTGGTTCCAATGGTATAACAAAAAGAAATACCAGTTTCATGATACCACGTTAAGCAGCACTGTTGAATATGCTTACCACGCTTTAGCGATTGATGAAAAAAGAAAAACTTTTATGCCTACATTATGGCAGCAAAGTGCAAAGGCAAAAGACTCAAAGCAGGTTTTGGAACAACGTTGGTTTGCCGGTGTCCACTCAAATGTTGGCGGTGGTTATCCTGATGAAGGACTTGCTGACATTTCATTACAATGGATGATTGATAACGCCATAAAAGTTGGACTGGGATTTGACATAGAATGTGTGAAAGAAAATATTAAACCCAATGTAAATGGTGAGCTTTATGAATCAAGAACAGGTTTTTATAAATGGATACCTGCTTATCTGCGTAAGATTGAACAAGGCACTTTGATAGATGTAACAGTGAATGAACGCATAAAAGTTTTAGCAACCTATAAACCAGGAAATATTAATTCTCAGCAATTGTCTTAACAGCACATTTAATAAAGGATAATTTTCCCCGGTTTAAGATTTTCATTTTTCGATTTTATACGATAAAAATAAATTCCGGGAACCATTTTGTTTTTAGTAATTTTTATTTCCTGTGATGATGAAGCCTGTGATGAAATCATCTCCTTTCCTGTAAGATCAAAAATTTTCACCTGTGGATCTGTTAATATTTTAGCAGACAAAAAACGTATTTCACTTTCTGTTTGAAAAATTGAAATAATATTTTCGTTTTGGTATTCTTCTATTCCAACATTTGAAACAGTGACAGGATTAGACATTGCGCGACATCCATCACTGTTAGTTATCAATACTTGATAGATTCCATTTTGTACTACCACGTAAGTACTATTGGTTGCACCAGCTATACTGTTGCCATTTAAATACCATTGATAGGTGGTAGCAGCATTTGAGAACAGTGTGTTTCCTATTAAAATTACTCCTGGCAATGGTGCCGGACTAATTGTTACAGGTAATAAAAAAGGCAAGCTTGAACCACAACTATTCACAGCACTTACACCAACTGATCCACCGGTATTGCCAAATATTACTGTGATTAATGTATCTCCTTGACCTGAATTTATTGTTGCTCCTGAAGGCACTGTCCATGTATATGAAGTAGCTGTGGCAACCGGTGATGTATAAAAAGTTACTGTGTCATTTTCGCAAACAGCTTGTGCGCCTGTTACAGAAACCGGAATGTCGGGAATGCATGGAGTGGTATATTTAAGTATTGTGCCTAATGTGCCACATGCGTATCCCGTGTCCGGATTTGAAAAATAAACACCAAGTATTCCATTTGATTGAATGGTTTGATTGTTATAAGTAGCGCCTCCGTTATTCGTATATAAAATATCTCCTAAATCTCCTACCACATATCCTTTTGTTCCTGACAGATAATAAGCTCCGCGTAAATTATTTGCAGAACCACTCACAAGTGTATTCCATGTTGTTCCTCCATCAGTTGATTGGGCAATGACACCGAAACCTCCTGCAGAATAAATAGTGTCAGCAGTTGCACAGAATACGGAAAGAAATCCATTGGTGTTAGTGTAAACAGTATCCCATGTGCTACCTCCATCCATTGTCTTCAAAATAATTCCACTCATAAACGTTCCAAGGCTTGACGCAGCCCAACCTGTGTCATTATTAATGAAACGGATAGAAATTAAATCCTGGGTAATGGTACTTATTTGCGGTGTCCAGCTGGCTCCGCCATCAATAGTTTTCAGGATCACTCCACCTCCTCCGGCTACATAACCAATATCATGAGAAGGAAAAAAAACACTGCGTATTAAATTGGGAACATTAGATGGTAGAGAAACCCATGAATTGCCGGCATCAATGGTTTTAATTATTTTACCATTTGCACCAGAGGCATAACCAGTAGAATCATCGGTAAAAAAAACACTCCGTAAAGTATCGGTTATTCCCGGTGTGAGTGCAAACCAGTTTGTTCCGCCATCAATAGTTTTTAAAACTGTTCCGTCACTTCCGACAACATAACCGGTTTGTGGATTAGTAAAATAAACTCCCCGAAGTTCAGCTGAGCTGCCACTTGTTAATGTGGTCCATTGTGAAAATGCAATTGATGAATTGATAATTAATGCCAATAAGATGGATAAGTGTTTCATGATTTTTACAATGTTGATTTTATCAAAATTAAATAAGTTGAATAGTCAAATATACAGTTTTGTCTCTTGAATATTTTCTTTCGTATTTCAGGCAAGTTTCCGATTATTATTATTATTATCTGATAAAAAATTACATCCGGTGAAATAAGTGAAAAATGTTCTGTTAATTTTTTGTTCCTTTGATTACGTAAAAATCCTCCCATGAAATTACATTTATTCCTGTTGCCAGTATTCTTTTGTTCTATTGCTTTTGGTCAGCTCGATCACCGCATGTCACTTGAAGAGCAAGCCCAACTACCGGCTTATGTTGCTTTAAGAGCCAGCACACCAATTAGCACAGCATCCATAACTCCACCTTCTTCTCCTGTGAGAACTATTGCTGAATGGGAGGAACTGCAGGGATTAACCATCACATGGACAACTTACACATCCATGCTTCGTGAAATTGTTCGCGCTGCAAAACAAGAATGCCGGGTTTATATCATTGTTAACAGCACCAATCAGCAAACACAGGCAATTAATTTTTTTGCCTCAGGAAGTGTTGACACCGTTAATGTATCCTTTGTGATGCAACCCTATAATTCTATCTGGAGCCGTGATTACGGAATGTGGAGTGCCTACACAAATGATGTAGATACATTAATCAGCATCGATTGGATTTATAATCGTCCGCGTCCATTGGATGATGTTTGTCACTTAGCCATTGCAAACCTGTTAGGAACACCATTGTATCAAACTACAACAGCGCCATGGGATTTAGTCAATACCGGAGGAAATTTTATGACCGATGGTTTTGGAACTGCGTTTGCATCTAATCTTATTTTAACAGATAATACCACTGCAGCAGGGTTTGGTGTTCAGCATACAGCTGCTGAAATAGATACCATCATGAAACATTTTATGGGTATTAACCGGTATATTAAAATGAATACGTTACCTTATGATCAGATTCATCACATTGATATGCACATGAAATTAATTGACGAAGAAACTTTGGTGGTTGGACAATACCCGCCAGGGATTGCTGATGGACCGCAGATAGAAGCAAACCTGCAATATATTCTTGCTAATTATAATTCAGTATATGGCACTCCTTATAAAGTTATTCGTGTTCCGATGCCTGATGATAATGGTCAGTATCCGAATAGCGGAGGAAATTATTTTACTTATGCAAATGCATCATTCATCAACAAAACTTTAATTGTTCCTGTTTATAATATTTCATCAGATACAACGGCATTAAGAATTTATCGCGATGCTTTACCAGGATACAAGATTGTGGGAATTAATTCTAATGCGAGTATTGGTGCGCTTGGTGCTTTGCACTGCATCACAAAAGAAATTGGAACCGCTGATCCGTTGCTCATCTCACATCAGCCATTGCATGATACCTATGACACCGCCAATGCTTATACTGTAAATGCGCTGGTGCAACATCGCTCAGGAATTGCAACAGCCACTTTATATTATCGAACCGATACAACACAACCTTATATCGCAATACCAATGATTTCATTAAGCTCGCAGATCAATCACTGGGGCGCACAGATACCGGCACAAATTGCAGGAACCATCATTTATTATTATGTGGAAGCACAATCTGTCTCGGGCAAACAACAAGTACGCCCACTGTCAGCACCTGCAGGTTATTGGAAATTCGAAGTGCTGTCAACTGTGGCTGTTAAAGAAACTGGTGAGCATTTATTTGAACTACTACCTGCATTTCCAAATCCATCTAAAGGTATTACATGCATCCCGATTAATAATTTTTCAACGTTTGATCTAAATGCAGGGTTATATGATGCTACAGGACGAAAAGTGAAAAACATTTTTGACGGAACATTGCAAACCGGGGAACGCAAACTGTTTGTTGATACATATGATCTTTCGCCAGGTGTTTATAATATTAAAATTAAAACTGAAAAAAGTGTCTACACCCAAAAGTTAATAGTACGTTGACAATAAATTCATTTAATAATAACACGTTTGTTGAACAACCACTTTTGTATTAGTAGATCTTACAGTAATCCTATGAAAAAATTTTTATTGTTTGTTTTATTTATTCTGTTCAATGGTTTCTCACAATCACAATCACTCTATTTTCCACCGCTTGTTGGAAACACCTGGGATACTGTTTCTCCTGTATCATTAGGGTGGTGCACCAATTATCTTGATACACTTGATAATTTGCTTCAACAAAAAAATACGAAGGCAATCATCATTTTAAAAGATGGCAAAATTGCACACGAAACTTATTTCGGCACATTTACAGTTGACAGCAACTGGTACTGGGCTTCCGCAGGAAAAACATTAACCGCTTTTAATATAGGACAGGCACAGGAACAAAATTATCTTTCTATTAATGACAGTTCTGCACATTATCTCGGTATCGGCTGGACATCTGCTCCGGCAACTAAAGAAGGATTAATTACCGTCCGCCATCAACTTACTATGACGAGTGGTTTGGATGATGGAGTACCAAACGAATTTTGCACATTACCCACGTGTTTGCAATATCTTGCTGATGCCGGAACACGATGGGCTTATCATAATGCTCCTTATACTTTATTGCAGAATGTAATTGATAGTGCAACCGGCAATTTCAATGGTTTTTTCAATTCGCAATTGCGAAACAGGATTGGCATGAATGGCTTATGGTTTACGGCTAATGTTTACAACCATATTTATTATAGCACACCACGAAGCATGGCACGTTTTGGTTTGCTGATGCTCAATCATGGAATATGGAATAATGATACGTTAATGCATGACCCCACTTATTTTCACGATATGATTAATACATCACAAAATATTAATTTATCTTATGGTTACTTGTGGTGGCTCAATGGAAAATCTTCTTTCATGTTACCCGGCTCACAGTTTGTTTTCAATGGTTCCATCATTCCTAATGCTCCGGCAGATATGTATTGTGCACTTGGGAAAAATGATCAGAAAATACATGTGGTTCCTTCACAAAATCTTGTTGTGATAAGAATGGGTGATGCTGCCGATACAACTTCATTGGTACCTGTAAATTTAGATAATGAAATGTGGAACGTGTTGAATCACGTTTTTTGCAATTCGGCTTCAGTACCTGAAACAAACGAAGATGATGATGGTTTTTCTGTTTATCCAAATCCGTTCATGAATGATTTAACAGTGGACGTTTTACAGTTGAGACTTAAGGAAAATTGTAAAATAAAAGTCTATGATATTTTTGGAAGAGAGATATTTTCACAGCAAATAACAACAGCAAACTACAAACTGAAAACTACCGACTGGAGTCCGGGGATTTATTTTGTTAGAATTGGAACGGTTGTGAAAAAGGTTGTTTAAGAATAATTATTCTTTAATCCTTCAAGGGTTTAAAACCCTTGAAGGATTTTCATCATGCCTTAACAGAGGCAAAATCCGTATTTTTGTGTCTTAATTATTACTTTAAATGAGCGATTTCCTCCACCATGAATGTGGCATTGCACTTATCCGTTTGCGTAAGCCGATGCAATACTATATTGAGAAATATGGTACTCCCATGTATGGCATCAATAAATTGTATTTATTGATGGAGAAGCAACATAACCGGGGACAGGATGGTGCCGGTGTTGTGAATATTAAATTTGATGTTGAACCGGGTTACCGTTACATCAGCCGTTATCGTGTGATAGGCAAAGATGCGATTCCTGAAGTTTTTGCAAAGATCAACGCAAAGTTTGAAGCAATAAAAAAAACAAATCCTGATTTGCTGAATGATGCTGTATGGTTAAAAAACAATATTGCTTTTTCAGGTGAATTATTATTAGGTCATCTTCGTTACGGAACTTTCGGTGGTTACAGTCTTGAAACCTGTCATCCGTTTTTGCGTCAGAATAACTGGATGACCCGCAACCTTGCCATTGCAGGAAATTTCAACATGACTAACGTGGATGAATTATTCCAACAGTTGGTAGAGATAGGACAGCATCCAAAAGAAAAAGCCGATACTGTTACAGTGATGGAAAACATAGGGCATTTTTTAGATGAGGAAAATGATGAGTTGTATTATCGTTATAAAGCGAAAGGTTTTTCCAAACAACAGATTTCTCCATTGATAGCAGAGGAGCTGGATGTTGCAAAAATTTTAAGACGTTCATCACGTAACTGGGATGGCGGTTATGTAATTGCTGGTTTGCTTGGTCATGGTGATGCATTTGTGCTGCGCGATCCTTCCGGTATTCGTCCTGCACATTATTATATGGATGATGAAGTAGTGGTGGTAACATCCGAACGTCCGCAGATACAAACTGCATTTAATGTACCGATGGAATTTGTTCGTGAACTGAAACCCGGACACGCCCTTGTGATTAAAAAGGATGGAAGAGTAAGCGAAGAGATGGTGAAAGAACCATTAGAAAAACTTTCCTGTTCTTTTGAACGTATTTATTTTTCACGCGGAAGCGATGCTGATATTTATTCAGAACGAAAAATGTTAGGCCGCAAATTATGCCCTTCAATACTCGAAGCCGTTGACAGTGATCTACGTAATACAGTTTTTTCATTCATACCAAACACTGCTGAAGTTGCATTCTACGGAATGATACAGGGAATGGAAGAATATTTAAAAGAGGTTAAAAAAAGAAAAATTTTAAGATTAGGTGAAAAAGTAACAGAAGAACAGCTGAATGAGATATTGAGCATTCGTCCGCGTGCAGAAAAAATTGCGATTAAGGATGCAAAGCTTCGCACGTTTATCACTAATGATCAGGACAGAAGTGATATGGTGACGCATGTTTATGATATCACTTACGGAACCATACGTGCCGGTGTTGACAACCTGGTGGTGATTGATGACAGTATTGTTCGGGGAACAACCTTGAAGAACAGCATCATCAAAATGTTAGACCGTTTAAATCCTAAAAAAATTGTGATTGTTTCTTCGGCACCACAAATCCGTTATCCTGATTGTTACGGAATTGACATGGCAAAAATCGGAGATCTTGTTGCTTTCAAAGCTGCTATTGAATTGCTTGAAGAAAACAATATGGAACATGTAATTGATGAAGTGTATTCACAATGCAAAGCACAACTGGAACTCGGTGTAAATGAAATGCGCAATTATGTTAAGCTTATTTATAAACCATTTTCAGCCGAACAGATTGCAGCACGCATTGCAAAGCTTGTTACTCCTGCTGATTGCAAAGCTGAAGTGCATTTAATTTTTCAAAAGATAGAAGACCTTCATGCAGCCTGCCCTAACAATAAAGGTGACTGGTATTTTTCAGGCGACTATCCCACTCCCGGTGGTAATAAAGTAGTAAACCGTGCTTTTGTAAATTATATTGAGGGAGTGAATGAAAGGGCATATTGAGGTTTTGGTTTCATAAAAATTGAAACGGTTATAGGTCAAAATTTGCCTGACTTTTTTAAATCAATGAAAAAATATTTTGGTGTGATAACTTTTTTGTCCTATCTCATTTCAACGTTCTTCAATCATTGAAGTATTGAATCCATCAAAGTGTTGATTCCAGTAATATTTGAGTAGGTATCAGAGGTGCATTTTCCAATTGAAAATTAAATACTCAACCGCTGTGTAACTTCTCTTGTCAGCGTTCGCGAAACAGGAATAGATTTTTCTGTATCAGCTAAAACTAATTTGAATCCCTGCGAATTACCGCTTACTGATTGTACTTTATCAAGGTTAATAATATAGGAGCGGTGACAACGATAAAAATTTGAGAAACGTTTCAGGCTCTGCTGCGCATTCCTAAGTGTGCTTCGCAATAGAACTTTTTTAATTTGATCCTGCTGTTTTATATGTACTTCAATAAAATTGTCAGCACCGGTTATGTAATAAATATCAGCAGATTCTACCTTTAAATTATCATCCTGCTGTTCTGAAGTAAAAAGAACCAAGGTTTGCTCAAATGGAGAAATACGTGTTTTACGGTAAAGTTTTTCTGTGAGTGCAAATCCCTCTTTAACATTTTTTCTAAACAGATAATTCTGTTTCAATAAAACAATTAATGTAATTGGAATGAGGGTAACAAGCATTGTAATTATTTCAAACCAGGTGAATGAACTTAGGGTTACCGGAAATAATCCAAGCATTGCTGAATACATCATGATACCAATTCCAATACACAAAACAATTATAAGTGTGTAAAGAATCTCTTTATAAACTTTCCAACGCTCCTCATTAAAAACAGTAGAAATAAAAAACGGTAAAACAAATTGCAGTAATAAAATTATCAACAAAATCACCAATACATATCCAGTTAAAACATTGGTTTCAGAAGGGATTTCTAATTGACTAAGTCCAAAAGGACGAAAGACGAAAAGGAATAAAAAAACGAATATTGAAATACCTGTAATACTGTAAAACTTACGCCAGTTATTATCCCACAACGGATAGGGTTGCAGAAATATATTGAACAGGCTCATGAAAAAACTTAAGGAACTACTGCGTATATTTTTGCTGAAAAAATTCTGAATACTTTTCTATATCATGCGTGCGGGCAAGTTGAGTAAGATTCTCCTGGGAGATTACAAAAAACATGGGCTCTCCTGTTTCTAACTCAGCGGAAATAGTTTCGTCAGATGAAATGGATTCATAATAGGACATCGCATCCTCTTTGTTTTTTAAACCCGTTACAGTTATATACTGGTAGTTTAAATCAAGATTGCCACTTTGCAAATCCATTTTTTCACCTGTATAATTTATATTGTTGAATGATGTAATCTTCGCTTTTAAAGCTGGAATATCAGTAGAGTTAATTTTTACCAGGATAAGAAACAGCTGAGGAGATTCGGGCGCATAAATAAAAACAGTAGAATCAATAACCTGGTTAAGCTGCTGTTTTTGCACTGTGCTGTCACCGGGGTTTTGCTGTGTTTGTTTGTTTTGATTATGTATGTAATCAAGAATTTGCTGCGCACGAATACTCACTGAGTCTTTAGGATAAACACGCACAACATCCTCCAACGCCACTTCGAAGGAAGAAACCGGTTGAGTTCTGCCAATCGCCAAAGCTTTTAATAATGCAAACTTGCCCGCAAGAATATTGTTTTTAGGGAACAACGTATCTGCCAGTGTTTTACGCTCTATCACATCCGCATATTGTCCATTGATGTAAGCCCTGTAAGTATTTTCATAAAAGACCTGGAGCACTGCGGTTTTCTTTTTTATTTCCGCAAAGAAATTAGGATTTAAAATAAGCTTGCTGTATTCACTCTCAGGATAGTTGGTAAGCAAATAATTTTTATAAACATCCGCTTTTGCCGTATCATGCATTGCTAAATATAAGCGGTAAAGATTATAGTAAGATGGTTGTTTGTATTTATTCTGCGGATAGCGCTCATCCAGTTTTTCAAAATGATAAACTGATTGCGGATAATTAGCCAGCTGTTCTTTATAAATTATTGCCACATTGTAATAAGCTTCCGTAAGCTTTGCATTCGATTCTTTAAACTGTGCCTCGGTGGTAGGTATTAATTTAAGATACGCTTCCTTTCTTTCTTTTGCTCCAAGTTTGGATAACGAATCATTTAAAGCAGCCTGTGATTCCACCAATGAGTCAATAGAAGTTTCTCCTTCTTCACTGCCTGCTTCAGCTACAAGTTCTTTATCACTTCTGCGCCAGTTGTCCTCCAGTTTTCTCAATCCCCATTTTTTTAAAAACTCATTGATACCAAAGTTAAGCGTGGTGGGATTATAAAAATACCAGGCACCGGTTTGGTTTTGCTGATAATTTCTCGGCTGGCTTTTTAATTGTTTCTCTTCCAGCACTTGTTGCTCTTCTATCCGTTGCTGATCTTCTTTCTCTTTTTTCAACCGTTCCTGATTCGCTGTTTCCTGATTAATTACTTTATCAATACTTGCTTCGCGCTCCGCAGCACTCATTTTCGAAAGATTCTGAATACTGTCTTCCATCAAAATAATCTTGAGGTTTTTAACCAACCGGTCAAGACTGTTTTTTCTTTCCAGTATATCGTAATAATCAGGATAATCAATGGTGAGTGAGGTAACAGCGCTGTCATAATAAGCAGCAGCAGGAATATATTCAGGACGCTGATAATAAATATCGCCCATGCTTTTATAGCTGATTGCTTTTTGTGTGGTATTGCTGGTGCTCACGCGTACTGATTTGTTAAGATAATCCAAAGCCTGATCTTCTTTTTTCTCCTGCTGTGCTATACCTGCCAAAGCATAATAAACCTGGTCTAAATATTCTTTATTTTTTTCATCCTTCAGCATTTTTAGCAATTCTTTTTTTACAAGCTCTCCCTTCTCACTGGTAACATCAAAACAACGTGCACGGTTTATACGTGCATTGAATGCCATTTCGTAAGGCGGATTTAACCGGATTACTTTACTATAAGAAGAAAATGCCTGCTGAAGACTATCCTGCTTTTGCTGCAACTGACCAAGAATAAAATAATAGCGCGCTCTGGTGTCCTTTTTTCTGGTATTGGCAGCAGCAGTTTTCAGTTGTTCCATTGCTTCCGGAATTTGGTTTTTTTGCAGGTAATAATTTGCATACGTGGCAGCATAATCACCTTTAATCCGCAATGGAAATTCTTTATCATTCTTTAAAAAGTCAAGCAGGTATTCAGCATCCACTGTTTTGCCTAATTCAAGATAAGATTTAACTAACCACAGTAAGGCCTCATCACGGATAGGACCATTTTTATATTCGGCTGAAGTATATTGAAAAGTCTCAATAGCAGTCCAGAAATCATGTTTGTAAAACTGTGCCTGACCAATCACAAGATAACAATCTTCAATCCATTTGTTTCTTTCAGCAAGCTTATTATCGTGTCTTGATTTCGCATAGATCGAATGGCGTTGAATGGCAACGGAAGCTTTTTTAATGGCTTCATCCATATCAGGATAAATCGCTTTGGCTTTAGCAACATCACCATATTTAAAAACACTCAGCACACGGTCATATTTATCTTCGTGTGCATCAGCCAATGCCTGTGCACCCTGCTTCATTCTTTCACGCGCATTGAAGTAATAATTATAATGCGTGGTGGTGCCGTGATAACCCCTGCTTAAAAAATTATTCTTGTGCGTTTTACATGCCGATAATGTGCATAACAGCACAATAAATGCAAGGTACGATATCCGTTTTAAGGTCATTTGCTAAATAAAATATAACAACTTTATACTCACTAAAATAGTATGTTGTCCGACAAATATAGTGAGGAGTAGTAATATTCTACACTTTTCTGCAGGCGTATGGTGTTGAAAATCTATTCATAATCCTTCATAGAATTTACTTTTGCGTGTATGTCGCGAAACAGAATATTAATCCTTTCCATTTTTATCCTTTCTCTCAGCCTGCGTTTTATTTTATCTCTCCTTAATTATGAAGCAAACGACCCTCATGTAGAAGTGGTTGAGTGGATTATTAATCATCATTCTTTGCCGGATAAGGATGATTGCTGGGAGTGCTTTCAGCCAAAACTTTACTATATCATCAACGCAGGAATTATTCAGATGTTGGGTATTGATAACCGGATGGACCGCATTCTCTGTATGCAGATGTTCAATTTTGTATTGAGTTTTTTTATACTGTTTTATCTCTGGAAATTTATTGCGAGGCAGCATTTTTCAGAAAAAATTAAAATTGCAGCGTTTGCATTGCTTGCTTTTAATCCCTGTCTTACGGGTATTAATGTACAGGCTACCAATGATACTCCTGAAATATTAGCAGGCATTCTAACCATTTATTTTGCAGATAGGTTTTTCAATGAAAAAAAATTACGGATGGGATTTTTGTTGTGTGCATCTGTGATAATTGCCTGCCTGGTTAAAGGATCAGGTCTTATTTTGATTGTTTCACTCGCTATAATTTTTTCAATAAACCTAATCGCTTCTCATATTGAGGAAAGAAAACTTTACATCAAAATTTTAGCAATACTGGTAATAAGTTTTATTGCAATCATACCCGTTGGTTCAGGTTGCATCCATAACTACCATAAATACGGAACTCCTTTTGTGCTGGTATTGCCCAAAGATCCTCCACCACTATTTTTCAAACATACTTATGCAGGAAGACCTGGTATTACTTCTGTTGTTGATGGATATTTTACATTTCGTTATTTCGATATGATAAGAGAACCATTTATTGTAAGCACTATTGATAATTATCAGTTACATCGCACTTCATTATGGTCACAACTATATGGAAGAACCATGTTCATGCATTTTGATCAGCACCCCAATAGCTGGAAAAGCATGGATCCAAAATTATTAAGTGCCGGACGGTGGTTAATTGCTTTAGGAATTGTTCCCTTAATACTTTTAATTGCAGGCATGGTGAAAACTATAAGACATTTCTTTAAAGAAAAAATAACCATTAATCAAAACTGGATTCACCTTGTGTTTGCAGCAGGTTTTTTATTGTTCATGATAAAATATTCATACAGTTACCGCGATTTCAGCATAATGAAATCCATTTTTATTTTTCCTGCATTGCCTTCATTTATTAAATTTTTTATGGAAGGGTTTAGTATGTTGAAATCAAAACTTATTTCCAATACAGCATTGTTTATTATCTGCCTCATTATCTTATTAAGTATTTATGACATTTACTTTTTAATTACACAACTATGGTTTTAAGTAACAGAAAGTATAAGTGATTGGAAATAAAAAATCCCGCAAAAAATTGCGGGATTTAACTTAAACTGGTAATTACTTTCTTATTAATGAGCTGAAGTGTCAGTCTTCACTTCCATTGTGCTGTCAGCTTTAACAGTAGTTTCAGTAGTAACAGTAGCGTCACTATTTGGAACTTCTTCAGTAACTGTAGTTTCTGTTGTAGTTTCAGTACCTGTAGTTTCAGTTTTGCTTCCGCAAGATGCTAATGCTACAACAAATGCAGACATTGCAAGGATTGATACGATTTTTTTCATTTTGTTTTTGTTTTATTTTGATGATTTACATTTAATACCGAACTATTAAATAGGTAACCCAACTTCTTTTAAAAAAAATATTATTTCTCATAAATCATTCAGAATCAACAAATAAAATTTTGATTATTAATAATTTAATAACCTTTCTTGATTCTTTCATAACCTCCTCACTAAAATAATCCTGTTCTTTGGGTTACCTTTTAAACAAACATTGAATTAATGAGCAGTGATATGAAACAGGTGATACCTGTAAGCAGAGAAGAAGAAATAATCCTTGCGCTGCGAAAGGGTGATGAAAGAGTTCTTAAAACGGTGTATCGACAACATTATCCGCAGATAGCGAATATGGTTATCAATAATGGTGGCAGCATACAGGAAGCAAAAGATATTTACCAGGATACTGTAATTATCTTTTATGAGAAACTGCAGGACGAAGCATTCGAGTTAACTTGCCGTATAAGCACCTTTCTCTATTCTGTTAGCAAGCGATTATGGTTGAAACAGCTTCAGCTTAAAAACCGTTTCACTGACGAATTTCACGAAGCAAGTGAAGCGATAACGTTAGACTGGACAGAGATAGGAAGCAATGAAGATCAGTACACAGCAATGCATCAGGCGTTGGAAAGCATGGGAGAACCCTGCAGAACTATTCTTAAAGACTTCTACATGCACTCAGCATCAATGGATGAAATAACAGAAAAGTTTGGTTACACCAATAGCGATAATGCAAAGACACAGAAATACAAGTGCCTGAAAAGATTAAAGAAAATTTTTTTCTCTCTATATAAAAACGAAACAACAGAATGATTGATAAAAGAGAAACCGAAGAGTTAATTGAGCGTTATTGCAAAGGACAGCTCTTGCCGGACGAAATAAAAATATTTGAGCAATGGTTAGAGAGCGACCTTGCACTCACCAAAGCTGTTGAAGAACACCAGACTATTTTGTCAGCGTTCAGCATAAGTGAAAAGCGAGAACAGCTTCGCAATAAATTAAATATTATTCATGATGAGATGGAGACTGAGCAGTTTGCTTTTAAAGCACCACTCAAAAAGGTAACGGAGGAAAAGCAACCTTCACGCATCCGCCAGTTTTATCGCCAGTATCGCATAATATCAATTGCTGCTATGGTAACTATTGTTGCTGTTAGCGGAACATTGATTACTTCCGTTCTCATGGGAGTTTTCAGCAATAAGCAACAAGGTAATTACCAGGCTTTGAGTCGGGAAGTGGAGCGCCTCAAACGATCACAGCGTGCTATTATAAATGGTATCAATGAAAATAAAGAAGCTGAAACGGATAATGTTGTTTCCGGTTTCACAGGTACAGGATTTGCGGTGAGTAAAGATGGTTATGTGCTCACCAGTTATCACGTAGTGAAAGATGCGAAAAGTGTTTTTCTAAGCAATGAAAAATTTGAACAGCTGGAAGCCACAAAAGTTGCAGTAGATAAAACGCTTGATCTTGCTTTGCTAAAAATAAATGATGAGCAATTTAAATCATTCAGCGAATTGCCTTATGGTTTTAAAAATTCAGTAGCCGATCCGGGAGAAAAAGTATTTACACTTGGTTATCCACGTGAAGAGATGGTGTATGGAGAAGGTTCTGTTAGTTCCATGACAGGTTTTGAAGGTGACACCAGTGCTTACCAGGTTTCTATTCCTGTTAATCCCGGAAACAGCGGAGGTCCTTTGTTTGATAATTATGGTAACCTGATTGGTATGGTGAGTGGTAAAAACACCAGTGCTGAAGGTGCATCATTTGCTGTTCAGAGTAAACAGATTGCCCGTTATATAAAAACTATTGAAAACGAAAATATTTCAGTTGCATCGGGTAAAAATCTGAAAGGCCTGGATCGTCCTTCTCAAATTAAACGATTGAAGAATTACGTTTTTATTGTAAAGGTGTTTAATTAAAAAGTTGCTGATTAAAATTTATCAGGAGCTTTTACTTTTTTCTTTCTGTTTTTTATAAAAGAAAATTCTAGTTTAAAAATTTTTTTACTTCAATCAATCTCAAATAAGGTTCAACTACTCTTTTTGAGTAAGTAGCAGCTATTCTTTCAATGCGGTTTTGCTTTACATCATACCAAAGCTGTATGTAATAATTATTGAGGTGGTATAAATTAACGCGGTGGCTTTTATTCTGTCTCACAATTAAAAAAGTTGCATGATGCCACACATGCCAGGCTTTCTCATCAAAGTCAAGTGTATTGAATTTATTTACAGAGGGGATATCTTTAGTCATAGCAAAAATGTGTTGTTATTCAAATGTAAAAACAGAATAACGGAAATCAAAAAGTAATTTGGTCAATAAAAATAAAAACAGGGTAAAAAAGACAAGAGTAAATTACGAATAACTGTTACAGCGGTATGTTACCATGTTTTCTCTTTGGCATTTTAGCCACTTTATTTTTAAGGATGTCAAATGCTTTAATTAATTTGATTCGTGTTTGATCAGGTAAAATAACCTCATCAATATATCCACGCTCAGCTGCCCGATAAGGATTAGCAAAAAGCTCAGTGTATTCCTGTTCTTTCTCTTTCATTTTTGCAACAGGATCTTTTGATTTTTTTATTTCATTCTTAAAAATAATTTCTGCTGCACCCTTTGCTCCTATCACCGCAATCTCCGCTGAAGGCCATGCGTAATTCATATCTGCACCTATATGTTTGCTGTTCATCACATCATAAGCACCACCATAAGCTTTGCGTGTTATCACTGTGATGCGCGGAACCGTTGCTTCGCTGAATGCATATAACAACTTAGCTCCGTTGGTAATAATACCATTCCATTCCTGATCAGTGCCCGGAAGAAAACCCGGTACATCTTCAAACACTAATAACGGAATGTTAAAGCAATCGCAAAAACGAACAAAGCGCGCTGCTTTAGTAGAAGAATTAATATCTAAAACGCCTGCAAGATAAGCTGGCTGATTGGCAACTATACCAATGCTTCTGCCGGCTAAGCGTGCAAAACCTACTACAATGTTTTCAGCAAAATTTTTATGCACTTCAAAGAAGCCTTCACCATCATCATCAATCACTTCATTGATTACTTCACGTATGTCATACGGCTGATTCGGATTATCGGGAATTATTTGATTGAGCTTTGGTCGTAATTCATTTCCTGCTACATATGCTTTTCGCGGAGCGTCATCTTCACAGTTATCAGGGATATAACTATGTAATTTTTTAAGATGCATGATACATTCCATTTCATTTGCACATGCAAAATGTGTAACTCCTGATTTAGTGCTGTGTGTGGAAGCACCACCTAATTCTTCACTCGTTACTTCTTCGTGAGTAACAGTTTTTAAAACGTTAGGTCCGGTAACAAACATATAGCTGGTATTTTCAACCATCAGTATAAAATCTGTCATTGCAGGAGAATAAACTGCACCTCCGGCACACGGTCCCATGATTGCACTCAACTGAGGAATTACTCCTGATGATTGCACATTGCGATAAAAAATATCAGCATATCCGCCAAGCGATACCACACCTTCCTGTATGCGTGCTCCGCCTGAATCATTTAATCCAATTACAGGAACGCCATTTTGCAATGCAAGATCCATGATGCGGCAAATTTTTTCTGCATGTGTTTCAGAGAGTGAACCACCAAAGACCGTGAAGTCCTGTGAAAAAACATAAACAGAGCGACCATTAATCCTGCCATATCCGGTTACGACTCCATCACCAGGATATTTTTCCTTATCCATTCCGAAATCTGTAGCACGATGTGTTACAAACATTCCAATCTCTTCAAAGCTACCTTCGTCCAGTAACAGCTGTAATCTTTCACGCGCAGTTAATTTCCCCTTTTTATGTTGAGAAGCAACACGGTCTTCACCGCCACCTTTCATTGCCTCAGAAACTTTATTTTCTAGTTGTTGGAGTTTGTTCAACATAA
>JANLUX010000084.1:0-10028 GCA_031363705.1 Bacteroidota bacterium | reverse complement strand
GAACAACACTTACGAGAATATAAAGCGTGACTTATTGTTGTTCAACAAAAATTTTCCAAACCCTGCAACCTATGTTGTAGAAACAGATTTGGTTTTACCAATTGATGATACACTGCTTCCTTTAGCGAAACGTACACTGGTTAAATATATCAGTACGCAGGCGTAAAGGTTGGGTAAAGATTGATAACAGTTTCCAGTTCCAATGGCAAATGTGTAGCCACAGGTTTTTGCCCCGTCATACGTTATCATCACAGCAAAAGTGTTTTAGAAATAAATGCCTATCTCTTGTTAATTATTATTTCTGAAATACTTTGGAATGTACCTGCTATTTTCGCTTTGAAAACAAAGATAGATGAGCAGCCCTCAAACAGCATATTATAATTCACCAATCGGTTTGCTGGAAATTAAAGTGATGGACGATTGCGTATGCAGCATTTTATTTGTTGAAGAACAAAAATCAAGTTCACGTTCACATCCACTGCTCACTGAAACAATCAGCCAGCTACAACAATATTTTAAAGGTGACAGAATTATATTTGTTTTGCCTCTTAAACAACACGGAACCGGTTTTCAGCAAAAGGTGTGGAGTGAATTATTGAATATACCATTCGGTAAAACTTACAGCTATCTACAATTAAGTAAAAAGACTGGTGATGTAAAAGCTATACGTGCTGTAGGAACAACCAACGGAAAAAATATGATTGCAATAGTGATTCCGTGCCATCGTGTTATAGGCAGCGATGGATCACTTACCGGGTATGCAGGAGGATTGTGGAGGAAGCAATGGTTGCTAGATCATGAAAAAAACCTGGTATCTAAACAACAGATGCTTTTTTAAAAATCAACACATTATCAAATTTTTTCTTTGAGATTGTTTTTAATATCGTTTAAATGTTTTTCTTTTATCGGAGTCCGTAAATTTCTTGAAGTAATAGTAAAATACTGATGCTTTTCAAAAAAAGCAATTTGAATTTCATTCCATTTATGCTCGCTCTCCACTTTCTTAAACACTTTCATCTCTTCATAAAGTTTGCGCGATAACTCATGAAAACCATCCCGACCCAAATAATCAAGATCCGCATCACAAAGAATTTCTGCAAGGATATTTTTAGGTGATTGAGGCATTTTAGTAGCCATTATTAAATCACATATAATGTTAATTTCATCTTCGTTAAATCCCTGATCGGGAAGAATAAAACGTGCAATTCTGCATGAGTTATCCTCATGATTTTTTGAAGTGAATAAATATCCGCTGTCATGAAATAATGCAGCTGTTTTTAAAAGCATCATGTCCTTATCGCTGATTTTTTCAGCCACTCCGATATTTTCAGCAGCATTTAATACATCCAATGTGTGCTCAGCCGAATGATAAAAAAGTCCAGGAAGCAAATTAACTCTTAACTGTGAAATAATATTTTCTTTGAGGATATCAAATTTTTCAGGAGTCATAAACATGTTAAAAAAACTGTTAGAAAGATACTGCAAATAATTATATTTACTGCAAATAAAAAGCTTTATGGAAAAAACCCCGGACAGGGATGCACTCGTCATTTTTCTCGGTAAAATCTCCTTGTTTCATAAAGCGGACAATAAAGCACTATCTCATATTGCAGAAAAGCTAGTGTTTACAACCTATTCAGCTGATCAGAATATTATTAACAAAGGAGATGTGGGACATACTATGTATGTGATTTTTTCAGGCCAATTAAAAGTACATGATCAGGAACACCAGGTAGCAACATTAAATGCCGGTGATTTTTTCGGAGAACTATCATTACTCGACAGTGAACCGAGGTCAATGTCGGTTACTGCTTTGGAAAAATCAGTGCTTGGAAGCATTCACAGAAGTGATTTTTATGATGTGCTGAAACAATTTCCTGATATGACACGGGATATTATTGCAGCACTTAACAAGCGACTGCGACATCAGAATGATGTGCTCATAGGTGAATTCAAAAGCCGCGAAGAGCATCTAAAGGATCTTGTTAAGAAACGAACGCATGAATTGGAAGAAAAAAATATTGAACTTGAACTTGCATTAGAAAATCTAAAAAAATCGCAGGTGCAGCTGATACAAAGTGAAAAACTTGCGTCATTAGGAAAGCTTACTGCAGGTATTGCACATGAAATTCAAAACCCATTAAATTTTGTAAATAATTTTTCTCAGTTTTCTATTGAGCTTACGGATGAAATTCTATCGGTGATTTCGGAACAGGAAATAGTGGATATTGGAAATGATTTAAAACAGAACCTTGCTAAAATACATCAGCATGGCAAACGTGCTGAGTCTATTGTGAGAAACATGCTGGATCATGCACGCACTACAAAAGGTCCTAAGCAGCCAACGGATATTAATGCATTGTGTGATGAATATTTAAATCTTACTTACCATGGAACCAGGGCTAACAATTCTAATTTCAATTGTGAAATAATAAAGGATTTTGATCTTGATCTTGAACCAATAGATGTGGTATCACAGGAAATCAGCCGAGTGTTGATCAACCTTCTTAATAATGCTTTTTATTCTATCAGGAATAAAACAGATGGAAAAATAACTGCGAGGACTAAGCGACAGGTTGCAAACTTAGTTATTGAAATCAGTGACAACGGAGAAGGGATTAGTAAAGAAATAAGAGAAAAAATATTTGAACCGTTTTTTACTACCAAACCATCAGGTGAGGGAACAGGATTAGGCTTAAGCTTAAGCTATGATATAATCAAATCTCACGGAGGAGAAATTAGTGTCACCAGTGAAGTTGGAGAAGGAGCAACTTTTACAATTTCGCTTCCTTATTAAGTTTCTCTTTAACGAATCATTACTCCACGTTCATTAATCAGAGGAATTGTTGTGAAAAATTCCTCAGTAATAGTTTCAGGTAAAAAAATAAATTTCTTATCAAAAATTTCTTTGCCGATATAAAAGCTTACCCAGTATTCATTATTCAAACCAAAAACTTTTTTCTGAATAGCTTCAATCTGCATAAAACTATTCCCTTCAATCGTTCTCAGGAATTGACGCAAGGTGGATGTCTTTACTGACTCTCCTTTATAGGATCCATAACCATTAGAACTAACAATTACATTTTCTATTGGTATCCTTTTGAGATTAATGATATAAACATTCCATAACTCATTCTCATTCGCTAAATCTTCTGAAGGATCAACAGGGCAAATGGCAATGGCAATATCTGTAACTGTAACTTGTGGAATATCTTTAAGCATTCACTATCAATCTTAATTGTTTTGAGTCATTTCAAGTACACCCTTAATATAAACAGGTAAATCAGTCAGTTCTCCATCATTGTTTTTCTCTGCACGCTTATGTCCTAATCTCACAAACACAATATTTTCTTTAGGCAATACCACCACATACTGTCCTAAAATTCCGCGCATGTAAAATATTTTCTCACCATTATATTCTGAAATCCACCAATGCAATCCATAGGACTTATTCGGCTTATCATTATCCAACAATGGAGCACATTCAATACATTCATCCACATATTTTTCAGAAACAATTTGCGTGCCTTTCCAGTTGCCATGATGGAGATATAATGAACCAATTCTTGCAAAATCCCTTGCGTTTGAATAAAAACAACAGTATGCTTTTTCGTTACCATCTTTTTTATCGAGGCTCCATTCGGCATTATGCATTGCCTGCAAAGGTTTCCATAATTTTTCAGAAGCATACTCACTTAATGTTTTTCCGGTTGCTTTAGCTACAATCAATGCAAGCAATTCAGTGTTGCCACTTTGATATAAAAACTTTTTTCCTGGTTCAGCAATAACTTTTTGAGAAGTAACAAGCTTGTATAAATCAGTTCCATAATATGCTTCGGAAGTTGCTGACAGGGGGTTTGCATACGCTTCTTCCCAATCCAATCCGCTACTCATAGTAAGCAAATGCCTGACGGTAATTTTTGACAACTCACCTTGTTTAAATTCCGGTATATAGCTGGCAACAGGTTCATCAATACTGTTTATTTTACCTTCATCAATTGCGATACCTACTAACACGCTTACAATACTTTTTGCCATCGAAAAAGAATTGGAAAGAGATGCATCATTATAACCTTCCCAATATTGATCATAAAAAAGTGAGTCGTTTTTAATGATTGCGAATGCAACACTTTTATAAGTAACCAATTCCTGTAAAAGATAATCGGGCATTTTTACTTTGTTGTAATTTTTGTGCAGCGACCACTCAACTCCATTGCCTGCAGCCACTGTACGATGTTCAAATAAATCCAGATCATCTATATCAACAAAATTGTAAGCAAGCGTTTTATAGAGATAATATTTGCCTGTCACCACAATGAAAAGGTTTAGTGCAATCAGCAACACCAGGATAGTATAGCCAGATATCTTTAAAAGTTTTTTCATAAATCCTTATGATGTTTTACCGGTTTCAGCAAAAACAGTTTCATTGTTTTCTTCTACAAGATTTAAACTAAAAATGCTTGACAGATGTTGTTTCACAAAATGTTTTACTTCCTGCATATCAACTTCACGACCTAATTCCTTTTGAAGTGAGGTAACTGATTTATCTGTGATACCACAAGGAACAATCTGGTTGAAATAAGTCAGATCAGTATTTACATTAAACGCAAACCCATGCATGGTAACCCACCGGCTGCAACGCACTCCAAACGCACAAATTTTTCTTGCTTTTATTTTATCATCACCATCCAGCCAAACGCCTGTTAAACCTTCAATTCTTCCTGCTATAATCTTATATTCTGCAAGGGTGCGGATAACAGCTTCTTCGAGATAACGCAAATATTTATGAATATCGTTGAAAAAATAATCAAGATCAAAAATGGGGTAACCCACCAATTGACCGGGACCATGATAAGTTATATCTCCACCACGATTGATTTTATAAAACAATGCTTTTTGTTTTTGCAATGAATTAACGTCAGCAAGCAAATGTTTTTCGTCACCACTTTTACCTAAGGTATAAACATGAGGATGTTCACAGAATAATAAAAAATGGCGTGGAGAAAATTTTTGCTCGTCAGGCAATTCGCGGTTTGCCATTTTCTGACGTATGGTTTCACCAAGAATTTCTTCCTGTAAATCCCAGCATTCTTTAAAATCAATTAAACCTAAATCGCGGAAAATTACCTGCTGCATTGTTACTTAAAATCAAATAATGTCAAGTGTGTTTTTCTCATAATTACTTAATCCGATCTTCAGGATTACGACTGGTATGATGGACAGAGTATATAATTACTATACCGGGATGAATGTCATAAACAACTACATACGGAAATCTTTTCATAAATACCTGGTGAAATTCGCTTGTCTCATTTTTGCCAAATGCTGCCGGTGAATTTTTTAGTAACTCAAAATAAACATCCAGTTCTTGTAAAAATTCTTCGCCTAAATTGATTCGTTGTTCCTCATACCATAAAAAAGCTTGCACGATCTCTTCATCAGCAATGGGTTTAAGCTGTAAAGTAAAAAGCATTATTTATTTTTTGCGCTTCTTGCTCTTTCTTTTACTTCTTCCCAGGTATAAGAAGGGGTTTTGCCGTTTAAATGTTTTTGCTTTTCTAAACGTAATTGCTTTAGCTTCGATTCGGGTAATTTGAATTCTGATTTTCTTTCAATATCTTTTTCAAGCAAAGTGTACACTGCTTTCACTTTTTTTTCATCCGCATCGGCAAGATATGTTATTACCTTTTTTCTAATAGAAACATTTCTCATGAGTATATATTTCAAACAAAGTTAATTATGATTTTTCTTTCTCCACCCAATCTCCATGTTGCTGTATCAATCCGATCAAAGCATCAACAGCTTTATCAGCTTCAATGTTTCGCTGCACCACTTCTTTGCCTTTGTATAAAGTAATTTTTCCAACACCTGAACCCACATATCCATAATCAGCATCAGCCATTTCACCCGGTCCATTTACAATGCAACCCATGATACCAATTTTTAATCCTTTTAAATGTTCGGTGCGTGAACGAATGCGGGCTGTGGTTTCCTGTAAATCAAATAAAGTACGTCCGCAACTGGGGCAGCTGATGTATTCAGTTTTTGAAATGCGTTGACGGCATGCCTGTAAAATTCCAAATGAAATACTGTTGATTGATTTTGGAGAAACATTTTTCATATCTTCTTTGAAGAGGTCGGGTGAGGCAGTTATCCATATTCCATCTCCAAATCCATCTAAAAATAATCCGCCTGCATCGGTGCTTGCATGCAATCGTAATTGCTCTTCAGAGATATTTTCATAAGTAAAATGAATTACAACGGCAGCATTAACTTTTTGTAATTCAAGTTCAATAAAAATTCTGCGAAGCTCAGCCATCGCATGCGCATTATTTGTTTCTAAAACAATAACACAGCTTTGATCAAGCTTTCTCCACTCAAAATCAAAAACATCATTTATGTTAAAGCGAATAAAATTTATTTCTGTTGATCGTTCTGGTTGATTGATAAATTCTTTCGCAATAAACAAGGGATAAACGCGATTTTTATTTTCAATAGTTTTCCATTTTTCAAAATCAACTATCAACCCGAGTGTACCTGGAATTTCAAAATCTATTGTTTTACTTCCAAGATAAATATAATCGCAGGCCTGATCACTTAAATTCCATTTGTCTAACGGAACGGAATAATTATATCCAACTGCAAATAATGATGGTGCAGTTATATTTTCTATTTTGGAATAATCTGTAATTACTCTCGGCACATTGTGTTTACCAATATTGTTTACTTCAATGCTTTCACGCTTTTTATATTCGAAAGGAGAATAAGGAAGTTTTAAAAAATCCTCACCCTGCCTCTCCAAAGGAGAGGAGCCGTCTTCCGCATAATTTAAAGAGGGAATAGTTGAGTGATTTACTCGTGATGTGTAACGACTAACCAATGCACGTGCAACAGGAATTTCAAACTCCGGATCTTCTGTTAATGAAACACGAATGGTATCACCAATTCCATCTTCGAGCAGTGTACCGATACCTGCTGCTGATTTAATGCGTCCATCTTCTCCTTCACCAGCTTCAGTTACTCCGAGATGCAAAGGATAGTTCATTCCTTCCTCGTGCATTTTTGAAATGAGCAAACGATACGCCTGTACCATCACCTGTGGATTGCTCGACTTCATGCTCAGCACAATGTTGTAATAATTTACTGACTCACAAATACGCAAGAACTCCAATGCGGATTCAACCATTCCCAGCGGAGTATCTCCATAACGGCTCATGATACGATCACTCAGCGAACCATGATTGGTACCGATACGCATAGCAGTGCCATATTCCTTACAGATTTTTACGAGCGGAAGAAACCGGTTTTGAATCCTTACTAATTCTGCTTCATAAGTTGAATCAGTGTACTCAATATTCTCAAACTTTTTTTTGTCAGCAAAATTGCCGGGATTCACACGCACTTTTTCTACAATGCGTGCAGCAACTTCTGCAGCGTTAGGTGTGAAATGAATATCAGCAATCAACGGAGTTGCATAACCACGTTTCTTTAATTCATCTTTTATATTTTTAAGATTGTGTGCTTCGTTAATACTTGGTGCAGTAATGCGTACATATTCACAACCGGCTTCAATCATACGGATGCATTGTTCAACAGTGGCAATAGTATCCATCGTATCAGTCGTAGTCATACTCTGAACACGAATGGGATTGTTGCCACCTAAAGGAACATCACCAATAAAAACTTCACGGGTTTGAAGACGACTGTAATTTGTGAGGCTATTGCAATAAAATGCCTTCTCAGAAACGGATTGCATAGTGCAAAGATAGATAGTTAACCCCTGAAAAAACAGCTATCAGTGAGGGGTTAATTATATATTGCAATAAAAAAATTAATGTTTATTTGGTGCCAACACCAACATTTAAAAACATAGCGTTGACTAACTTAAAACAATATACCCACATTAAGATTGATCAGATTGCTGATGGCTTTAACATCTTTATTATCCAGAACATCCGTAAGTCCATTATTAAATGCGGCAGAAACCACCAGGCTGGTATTTCCTACTAAGTTATATTCGAAACCTAATGCAACTAATAACGAAGCGCTGAAAGCATTAATATCACTCTTGATATTTTCATTGGTTATATTAAAACCATTATCATTTACGGAAGTAGCTTTTATATTAAATGCGGGTAATAAACCGAATTGACCAAAATATTTAAAGGCACCGATTTCATTCGTTTTCATTTTTAATGTAACAGGCAACTCCAGATATTGCAATGTTAATTTGGTTTTACTGTTAACAGGTTTAAATCCGTTGCCAACCACTATTGAATCCAGGTTTGAAATTTTTCCTCCTCTGTACGACACCTGCAAGCCGGTAGCCAAAGCATAGTTTTGATTTTGATTAAAAGCAAATTCGGTAATGATGCCGTATGAAAATGCTAATTTCACACCGTCATTATCAAAGCCTTTGGTATCTGGTTTTATCCACGCAATACCAGGGGCAATATTTAAACCGAAATGGAATTTTTGAGCGTTAGCAACATAATTCCCTGCTAAAAGGAAAAAAAATAAAACTGAAATAATACGTTTCATAATGAGTGATTTTAGAGGTACAATGTTAAACATTATTAGTTGTTTAAAAAGATGTGCCATCCTTTCTTTTAGTCTTTTTTTTAGCATGCAGTTGTTTGTTTCGTGCACACAACAGTACAGACATCATATTGATGTTTTGGATGAAAAAGTTTCATTATCTCTGAAACGATTTGAACAGGATTTATTCAAACAGCAGACCTTTGATTCAACAGTTGTAAAATCTTTGCGTCATCAATATGGAAAGTTTTTTGATTTGTATTGCACCAGAATGATTCAGCTTCCATCAGGCAATGATGCAATACTGGCTTTAAATTTAAATCAATACACACATGATAAATATATTTCAGAAGTATATGCTGAATCGCAAAAAAAATACAAGGATGTCAGCGATGTAAAAGAAGAACTTGAAGAAGTGTTTAAGCATTACAAATATTATTTTCCAAAAAAAGTTATTCCGAATATTGTTACTTATTTATCACCATTCAATTATAATGTAATGGCAATGGATAGTTTATTAGGAATTGGATTGGATATGTATCTCGGTTCAGATTATAAGTATTACTCATCTCTTGAATTACCACAATACATGATTCGCAAGTTCAGGAAAGAATATATTGTAAATGATTGCATCAAAGGATGGTTTCAGAGTGAATGGGATGTTGCCTCCAATGCAAATGATATGCTGAGCAACATGATTTACCAGGGAAAAGAACTTTATTTTTCACAGGCACTTGCTCCTGATATGGATGATACAATAAGAACAGGATATACTTCGAATCAGTTGCAATGGGTAAGAGAAAATGAATCTAAAATATGGTCATTTTTTATTGAACAGAAATTATTGTACAATAAATCACCAGGTATTTACATGAAATTTATTAATGATGGAAATTCAACTAACGGGTTTCCAAAAGAAGCACCTGCAAAGCTCGGTTGTTACATAGGATGGCAGATTGTTCAATCATATATGGATGCAAACAGAAATATTACGTTGGAACAATTACTTAACAATAATGAGGCACAGAAAATTTTAAGCAATTCAAAATACAAACCGAAGAAGTGAGTTTACGGTTTACAGTTTACGGTTGGCTTACGCGAACAAAACTGTAAACTGTAAACTGTAAACTGTAAACCGTAAACAAATGGCAGAATCAAAAAAATCAGAAATTAAATTATCAATAACGCTTAACGAAACAAAACAACCGGTTGCTATTCATTGGCAAGCTGATGAAAGCGGAATAGAAGGTTTGCAGGAATCAAAAAGCCTGATGCTTGCCCTGTGGGATAAAAAAGAAAAGAGCACCATGCGCATTGATTTATGGACACATGAAATGATGGTGGAAGAAATGCAATTCTTTTTTTATGAAACCTTCGCAAGCATGGCTGAGACTTATCAGCGTGCAACCAATGATACTGTGATGGCAGAAGAAATCCGTAAGTTTTCAAAAAGCTTTGGAGAAAAAACAAAAGTGTTGAAATAGAAATTG
>JANLUX010000083.1:0-4742 GCA_031363705.1 Bacteroidota bacterium | reverse complement strand
ATTGATATATCAAAACAAAAGTTACTGGCTGAAAAGGCGCATAATTGAAAAAGTTCAAAGTTTAAGGTTCAAAGTTTAATGTTATAGACGATGGCAACAATAAAAAGATTTGAGGATTTAGAATGTTGGAAGAATGCACGTGAGTTGTGCCGTATGGTTTATGTGTTCATTTCTCGTGAACCATTTTCTAAGGATTACGCATTGCGAAACCAACTTAATTCTTCGAGCGGTTCTGTGATGGATAATATCGCAGAGGGTTTTGAACGAAGTGGTAATAGAGAATTTATTCAATTCTTATCAATTGCTAAAGGTTCAGCTGGAGAATCACGTTCGCAACTTTACAGGGCTTTAGATAGAAATCTCATTTCAGAAATTGAATTTCAATCAGCATTTAAAATTGTTGAACTTACAAGTAATACTATTCAAGGATTGATGTCGTACTTAAATCAATCAGACTTTAAAGGCTCAAAATTCGTAGCTAAAGAAGAAGAGATAAAGTATGGAAATGGCAAAACCTTGAACTTTGAACCTTAAACTTTGAACTTAATTAATGGAAACCTCAGAACTTCTATTCAAACTCATTTTTGTGATTGCAGTTTTTGCGATTTCACTTCTAATTGCAATGTATTCAACTTATGCTGAACGTAAAGTAGCTGCATTTTTACAGGACCGTTTAGGTCCGAACCGTGCAGGTCCATTTGGAATTTTACAACCGCTTGCTGATGGTGTGAAAATGTTTATGAAGGAAGAAATTATTCCGGGCAATGCAGACAAAGCTCTTTTTATCATCGGTCCATGTGTAATGATGATGACCGCATGCATGACCGGTGTTGTAATTCCGTGGGGAAAAACTTTAATCATTAACGGAAGAGAATTTTTATTGCAGGTAACTGACATCAACATTGGAATTCTTTATGTCTTCGGTGTGGTGTCAATCGGTGTTTATGGAATTATGATTGGTGGCTGGGCATCAAATAATAAATATTCATTGATGGGAGCAATCCGCGCATCTTCACAAATGATAAGCTATGAATTAACAATGGGACTTGCTATAGTTTCATTGGTGATGATGACTGGAACATTGAGCTTACGCGAAATTGTTGAACAACAAACTTCATGGCATTGGAATGTTTTTTATCAGCCTTTAGGTTTTTTATTATTCATTATTTGTGCTTTCGCAGAATGCAACCGCACACCTTTTGATTTACCCGAATGCGAAACAGAATTAGTTGGAGGTTATCATACGGAGTATTCATCTATGAAATTGGGTTTCTATCTTTTTGCTGAATACATTAACATGTTTATTTCCTCTGCCATCATTTCAACATTATATTTTGGTGGATTTAATTTCCCGTTTGTTGATTCACTTGGTTTATCGCATAACGTTGCAACATTACTGGGAGTCGCAATCTTCTTTGGAAAAATATTCTTCTTCATCTTCTTCTTTATGTGGATACGCTGGACTATTCCACGTTTTCGTTATGACCAGTTAATGAGATTGGGCTGGAGATATTTGATACCATTGGCATTGATAAATATATTCCTTACCGGAGTTATAGTCTTGTGGAGAAATGGGTTGTTACATTGGTAATTTTATCAACGAATTGCGAATCAGTACGAATATAGGAACGTGAAAACGAGTGAAAAAAGAATTGCTGATAATTGGTGGTCCGAATGGAAGTGGCAAGACTACCTTTGCAAAATCGTTCTTATTAGAAAATAAATATCACTTTCTTAATGCGGATGAAATAGCACAGGAAATTACAGGTGACGGAACAAGAGCAGGAAACATTACGGCAGGAAAAGCGTATTTCAACTCATTAGAAAAATTATTAAAGCAAAACAAAAACATCATTCTCGAATCCACACTTTCAGGATTGTTTCTAAAAAAGCTGATTCAGGATTTTAAAAAGAAAGACTACACAATCAACATAGTCTTCGTAGTTTTGAATGATGCAGAGATGTGTATCGAAAGAATAAAAGTAAGAGTTTCAAAAGGAGGTCATCATGTGCCGGATGAAGATGTGAGAAGAAGATTTGAAAGAGGAAAAAAGAATTTTTGGAACACATATAAAAACATGGTTGAGAATTGGTTATTGCTTGTCAACTCAAAATTCTCATTTGAAGAAGTAGCAATTGGTGGAGAAAAAAAATTTGAAATAATAAATCAGGAACTTTACAAACAGTTTCTTCAATCAATAGAAAAATAAAAACTCATGAAATTCAAGAACATTAAAAACATAGCATTTTACCAACGCGCACTCGAATTTATTGCAATCGGAAATAAAGGAGTTCAACTCGCATTGGCTGAAAACAAAAAGAAAGGATTACCCAATGTTTTCGGTATTGATAAAACAATTTATTATCAAATGCCCGATGGGACCATCACCACAAAATCCCCTTTCAAGAAAAAAAGAGTTCAAGGTTCAAAGTTTAAGGTTCAAGGTTATTGAACTCCGCTAAAACAAACTTTAAACATTGAACATTAAACTTCAAACCCCCAATGCTCACAAACAGAAGCAAAGTAGCAGTAAATAAGGAAATGACTTTCACCGAGAAGTTGTATCTGCCTGCGATACTTGCCGGATTAAGAATTACTATGAGTCACTTTTTTAAAAAGAAAGTAACCATTAATTATCCCGAAGAAACACGCCCCATTGCCCCGGTGTGGCGCGGATGGCATGTGTTGAAACGCGATGAGCAGGGAAGGGAAAATTGCACAGCTTGTGGTTTGTGTGCAGTGGCTTGTCCTGCCGAAGCAATCACAATGACTGCAGCAGAACGCAAACCGGGCGAAGAAAAATTATACCGCGAAGAAAAATATGCATCAGTGTATGAAATAAATATGTTGCGTTGCATCTTTTGCGGATTGTGCGAAGAAGCGTGTCCGAAAGAAGCAATTTTCTTAACAGATAGATTAGTTCCATCCGATATGCTTCGCCAGAATTTTATTTTCGGAAAAGATAAATTAGTGGAAGGTGTTGAACCTGAAAAGAGGATTGATATAAGTACGAGATCAACTGCTCATCGCACGGAATAAAGACTCACTCAGTATAAATAACCAATAAATCATTTGCGCTGATTTCCATGTAACAGCAGTTCTTTTGAAGGTTTTCAAGTATTGCTGTTTCATGTTTTGAAAAGATGGTGATCAGTTCTTTATTTGAAACATTTCCGAGTATGAAACGAATTAATTTTTTAGGTGTTTTGTTCAATATAAAACTTTTTCTAAAATCGGAGTCTTTTGTTATGAGCACGCAGTTATTCCGGTCAGCGTATAAAGCAATTTCATTATCAGGTGTAAACCATTTGCCGGGCAGATGATTTACATGAATAACCGAATGATTTCTGTCTGATAAATACCTGACCAACTGAAACGGAATATGAACATCGCACAAAAAGTTCATTATGCCACTCGTTTCAAATCAGCACCGGAAGCTAATATTTTCGCGTATTGAAGGCAGGCGAGTATGTCTTCTTTTTCCAATTCCTTATGATCGGCAAGTATTTCTTCAATCGTCATTTCGGAGGACAACATATCTAATATTACTTCAACGGGCCAACGCATATTACGTATGCAAGGTTTGCCATGACAAATTTCTGGCTGTATGGTAATGCGCTCTAAATAATTCATTTTTTTGAAATAATTTAATGATGCAAAAATAAGGTTTTAAGTTTCCATTGAAAGCAGAAGTATTTCTATCCAGACGTAGCGATTTGTTATGTTGAATAAGAATTTTATTTTCCGAAAAGATGTTAGTGAAACTTATTGAACCTGAAAACCGGACTGATATAAGTCAGTGCGCACATGCCTATAGAACTCAGTAAATTCATTAGTTTGAAAAAAATCCGCAAACACCCATTTTTTGCTTGCGGATTTTTTATGAAGTTGTTCGTTGCCGGTGCTTGCCTAATTTATAATTACTTTGCTTTCATAAAGCTTATCATTTACACGTACGCGAAGAATATGTAATCCTTGAGTGATGCTGTTTAATTCCATTTGCTTTTGAATTTGACCATTTAAAATCTCCACATCATCACGATACACTGTTTGACCTAATGAATTGATTAACTCAATTTTTGCATTGCCATCTTCTACTTCACTTAACTCTAAAGTAAAGGAACCTGCCGAAGGATTTGGGTATAGATGAATTGGATTATCAACATCATCTCCCGATGCATCGGGATTGAAACCTGAACCCGAAAATAAATTTCGATTAGCCATCCTGCAACTTACCACCACACCTTTTGAATTGGTAATTCTCGAACATCCATTTGCAGTATTTGTATTAACCATTTTATAAGAACCCGGACTATATGCGGTGTAACTCAAACCAGTTGCTCCCTTTATAGAAACACTGCCTTTATACCACTGATAAGTATAACCTGCACCGGGATTTGTACCTGTAAACGTTACACTTCCTCCTGCACAAAATGTGGTGGAAGTAGTTGCCGAAATCGTAACTGTTGCCAATGGCAAAGCCGTTACACTGATTGCATTTGAATTTGAAATCCCACATGGATTAGTTACCACACACCGATACATACCAGTGGTCTTTGCAGTATATGTCTTGCTTGTAGTACCTGATATATTAACACTGTTTTTTTGCCATTGATAAGTTACACCTGTTGCCGGAGAAGCAACGAGATAAACATTATCTCCTGTGCAAAAGGTGGTGTTGCCGTAAGATGTTATTGATGCAACAGGTGCAGTAGTACAAGCATTATATATTTGTTGTATT
>JANLUX010000298.1:0-18346 GCA_031363705.1 Bacteroidota bacterium | reverse complement strand
AATCCCCCAGCGTTAGGTATTGATTTCTTTCAGGGTCCCTTAGCGGATATTGCAGATGGAATTGACAATGACCGTGATGGATGTGTTGATTGCACTTTCTCTACTGATGCAATAGGTAATCAAATCAGTGTTCCTGATTCTGTAGTACGGGAACAAATTATCATGTCAAAAT
This sequence comes from Bacteroidota bacterium, assembly GCA_031363705.1. Taxonomy (GTDB): domain Bacteria; phylum Bacteroidota; class Bacteroidia; order AKYH767-A; family OLB10; genus JANLUX01. The sequence continues at coordinate 18,174 of JANLUX010000298.1, read as the reverse complement.
TTATTTATTATCTCAATGATTTTTCTGATGCAGGAAATCCAGAAGTAACAGATGATTATTATCAATACTTATCTGGCTTTTGGAAAGATGGAATTCCTGTTTCTCATGGTGGGGCTGGAAGAGATCCGATTCCGCCTGCATTACCATGTGAGTTTATGTTCCCTGGAGATCTTCATGGCAATTCAACTGATCCTGCTTTTATTGATGACTGGAATATGTCATCTGCAGGAATTCCACCCGATGATATGCGTTTTATCCAATCAGCAGGTAAGTTTACTTTAGAAGCTGGTGCTGTAAATTATATAACTACCGGTGTAATATGGGCGCGTACAAGCAATGGAGGTCCTATCGCATCAGTTGATCTGGTTAAGCTTGCAGATCGTAAAGCCCAGGCATTATTTGATAATTGCTTCAAAGTACTTGATGGACCTAATGCGCCTGATCTGGCAATTCGCGAAATGGATAAGGAATTAATTATAAGTCTTGAGAATACCAAAACTGCAAAAGTGGAGCGCTATATGCAAGTCGATCCAACCATTCCTGAATTTCTTCCTAATGCTACGGGTGGTTTTGATACATTAACAACCGCCCAACGATCATATACTTTTCAAGGTTACAAATTTTATCAGCTAAAAAATAAAAATGTGAGCGCTCTCGAATTGGATGATGTTTCAAAAGCTAAACTTATTAAGCAAATTGATATTAAAGATACGATTCGTGAAATTGTAAACTTCACGTATGATAATGCGTTAAATGTGTGGACACCTACTAAGAAAACTGATAATGTTAATGCAGGTATTACCCATACAATAACATTAACTAATGACTACTTTACCGGACAGCCACTCATCAATTACAGACCGTATTATTACATGGTTATTTCTTACGGATATAATAAATTCAGACAATTTGACGAAGACAATTCATCATTCACCCAGCCGCGACCTTATATTCAGGGTAGGAATAATACCAAAGTTTATTCTGGTATTCCGCATAAGCCTTTGTTAAATAACGCTGGTACAATTTTAAATGCAACTGTAGGTGATTTACCGCTTGAAATTACGCGCGTAGAAGGTCAGGGCAATGGGGGAAATGTGCTTGATCTGAAAAAATCTTCTGTGGATGAAATATTCAACAACACATCGGTTCCCCGTGCAGTTTATACTGCAGGTCATGGTCCTGTAAAAATTGGAATTTATGATCCATTTAAAGTAAGCGGTGGAGAACTTGCAATTAAATTTGAAGGTGTTGCTGACACCTCTTTATGGTACATGCTTAATCGTCCAGACAATTCTCTTGTTGACAGCAGTGCACTTGGTATAGGAGTATTAACACAAGAATTGATTACTTCTAAAGGGTTAACCGTTGATGTTACTAAAGTATTTGATCCTGGTTACGATTTGCAACCAAACAACGGATTTTTGGAAGCTACCAAAACTTATGCGGATAATTCAAAGCAGTGGTTAACTGGTGTTGTTGACAATGATTCTTCATTAGCTAAGGACTGGATAAGAGCAGGAGCGGCAACTAGCGATAAAAAAGGAGATTTAAACGAAGTTTATGAGTCTGTTTTGGGTGGTACATGGGCACCCTACTTATTAACAGATGCAACTAACATTGCCAGCCCTAAATATTCTAATCAGAATTTAGATCCACCGGCAAGTCCTTCTACCCTTACAACTAAAATTAGTTATAGCACCTTGAATAGTGTAGATTTAATAATTACTCCCGATAAAAGTAAATGGTCACGATCTGTGGTATTCCAGATGGCTCCGGATGGCACGACTTTAGGGATGAAAAAGTTTGATAAAAGAAAACAGCCCTCTGTGGATAAAGATGGTAATACCGGAACTCCGGAAGCTAACTTAGTTGATTCCATAGGCATGAGTTGGTTCCCGGGTTACGCAATAAATGTTGAAACCGGTGAACGGTTAAATATAGGTTTTGGAGAAGATTCATTAGCTGTAAATGATAATGGTAATGATATGCTATGGAATCCCACTTCGACAGTGTATAATTCCAATGGCGTTGCTGTTTTTGGAGGCAAGCATTACATCTATATTTTCAATAAATATTCCGCAGATACTTCTGCCCGCATACCTGCTTATGATAAATGTGCAAGAATTGACACGCTGTTAACAACAGGTATAGTTAGCAGTAATAAAGTAAGGATTTTTAAAAGCTGCATCTGGACATCGTTGCCTGTTTTAACAGATTCTACATTTTCATTTGACCAGGGAAACATTCCTTCATCAGAGGTTAAAATAAGATTAAGGGTTACAAAGCCGTATGCACAGTTTATAGCACCGGGAGCTGTTTCTATCAATGGAGGAAATCCTTATTACGAATTTAATATACCCTCAAGCCTGGCGCCAAATGTAGGCGTGGAATCAGTTGCTAAAACAGCTTTGGATAATGTGAGTGTTGTTCCTAATCCATACTATGGTTATTCTGCTTATGAAAAAACAAGAGAAGATCAGTTAGATAATCGTATCAGGTTCATTAATCTTCCCAGCCATTGTACAGTTTCTATTTATACTATAAACGGAACATTGGTTCGTCAATTAAAGCGTGATGTTATTGCTGACGTATCTCAAGGACAAGCCGTTAGTGAAGGACAGGATTTTAATTTATCGTCAACTCTTGACTGGGATTTAAAGAATACTGCAGGAGTACCAATTGCAAGTGGCATTTATATAATTCATATTAATGCAGGATCAATAGGCGAAAAAGTAATAAAATGGTTTGGTGTTATGCGTCCGCTGGATCTTGATACATTCTAAAATTGCTATCTCTACAACAATAAAACTCAAAATTATGATCATTCAAAAACTTAAGTATATTTTAGCTGGAGGTTTACTATTGTCTAACAGCTTTATAATGGCTGGTAACGAAGACAGGGCAGGACAATCAGGTGCCAACGAATTATTAATTAATCCATGGGCACGCACAGGTTCCTGGGGCGGAGCAAACTCTGCACTGGTAAAAAATGTGGAAGCGCTTAGTCATAATGTGGGAGGATTAAGTTTCTGTAAAGGAACTGAAGTGACATTTGCACATACCCAATGGCTTAAAGGATCCGGAATAACTATAAATGCATTAGGACTGGCTCAAAAAGTAGGCGAATCAGGAGCTCTCGGTCTTTCAGTGATGTCATTGGATTTCGGAGATATTGAACGTACCACTGAAAATAATCCTGATGGTGGTAATGGTAATTTTACCCCACAGTTTTTTACCATTGGACTTGGTTATTCTAAGGAGTTTAGTAACAGTATTCACGGTGGACTTGCAGTGAGGATAATTTCTGAAGCAATTGCTGATGTTAAAGCGCAGGGCATCGCCATTGATGCCGGTATTCAATACGTAACCGGATTTAATAAAGAGCGTGATAATCTGAAATTCGGAATTGCATTACGCAATGTAGGTGCTCCAATGAAATTTGATGGTGAAGGTCTTTCGTTCAGAAATTCAAATGATGATTATACCAATAACATCAATGTATTGCAACAGCAACGTGCTGATCGATTCGAACTTCCTGCATTAGTTAACATTGGTGCTGCTTATGATATTAAAGGGGGAGAAGACCATCGCTTTACTCCTGCAATTACTTTTACATCTAACTCGTTTATCCGCGATCAGTTTGCTTTGGGCTTGGAGTATGGTTTCAAAAATCTTTTTATGATTCGTGGTGCTTACACCATTGATAAAAAAGATAAAAACGCTATAATTGATGAGGAAATCAGCGCATTAATCGGACCGAGCGCAGGTTTTAATATACAATTGCCCTTAGGTAAATCAGGCAAATATTTTGGTATTGACTATGCTTATCGTGCAACAAAAACTTTTGATGGCACTCACACCTTTGGTGCCCGTTTTGTATTGTAACAATCATTAATAATACCTTGGTAAGAAGACCTCATGTTCGTGAGGTCTTCTTTATTTTTTTACTTTCGCTATCCTTTTTTAAAAGTCGTTAAAAATAAAATGTCTCAAATCACTTATCTTACAGAAGAAGGTTTAAAAAAATTGCAGGAAGAGCTTCAACATCTTAAAACAGTGGAGCGTCCTAATATGTCGCGTCAGATTGCTGAAGCCCGTGATAAAGGTGATTTATCTGAAAATGCAGAGTATGATGCTGCAAAGGATGCACAAGGTCATCTGGAATTGAAGATTTCCAAGATGGAAGAATTACTAAGCAGTGCCCGATTGATTGATCAGTCAAAGCTTGATCCTAATAAAGTTTCAGTGCTTTCAAAAGTTAAAATCCGCAATTCAAACAATAAGCAAGAGATGACTTACACGTTGGTTGCAGAGAATGAAGCTGATCTAAAGTCAGGAAAAATTTCAGTGGGCTCACCAATTGGTAAAGGCTTATTGGGTAAAAAAGTGGGAGAGCTTGCAGAAGTAACTACACCGGGTGGTGTCCTCAAGTTTGAGATTTTGAATATTTCAAGATAAACATGCCAACCATCTTTACAAAGATTGTAAACGGTGAAATCCCTTCACATAAAATTGCTGAAGATGAAAATTGCTTTGCTTTTTTAGATATTAATCCCCTGGTTGATGGTCATGTGTTAGTGATACCAAAAAAAGAAGTGGATTACCTTTTCGATCTTGACCCGGATACTTATAATCAGTTATGGATATTTGCAAAAAAAATTGCAGCGGCAATTGAAAAAGCAGTTCACTGCAAAAGGATAGGAGTTGCAGTAATTGGTCTTGAAGTTCCGCATGCACATATACATTTAGTACCATTGAATAACATGAATGATATTAATTTTTCAAAACCTAAACTTCATCCAACACAGCAACAACTGGCTGATGTTGCAGCACGTATAAAAGCAGCGCTGTAATTTTTAAGTAATAACATTCTTTTTCCGATTCGGTATTCTTTAATCTGCATTCTCAATTAATTTACATTTGCCCTGTTAATGGTTGCCGCATGTTCGGCATTAAAAGGGAATCCGGTGCAATACCGGAACAGTCCCCGCTGCTGTGATCTCAGCAAAATATCCTGAAAATTTAAACCACTGTCTTAATAACATTTGACGGGAAGGATCAGGGTTAGAGAAAGTCAGAAGACCTGCCATTTACCACATGATGATGCTTTCGGAGGAAAAGCTGCGCATGCAAAACAGTGGCATTTGTTATTGTCATGTTTTTCATCCCGCAAAAAATTCTTCCGGTGTCATCATTTCAATATGACAATTTTAAAAAAAATGATGATATGAAATCTCTTAAACTTTATTCAGTACTCTTACTTGTTATGTGGTTAATCACTTCATGTGAAAAAGAAAAAAACACAGGTGAAATGCCAGTTTCATTGAAAGGTGTATTTGTTATCAATGAAGGTGCCTTTGGTCAAAGCAACGGTGATATTTCATTTATATCCGAAAATCGGGTAAATAAAAACATCAATCTTTTTCTTGATGTAAACAATCGCCCATTAGGCGATGTTGTTCAGTCAATGACTATTATTGATAACAAAGGATATATTGTAGTGAACAATTCTCAAAAAATTGAAATAGTGAAAATAAATAATTTTAAAAGTATTGGAGTGATAAATGGATTTGCAAGTCCTCGTTATATTCTTAAAGTAAATAATAGCACTGCTTATGTAAGTGACTGGAATGATAATAATATTAAGATTATTAACCTTGCAACTAACTCAATTACCGGTACTATACCAACAGGAAATGGTCCTGAACAAATGATTAAAGTCAACGATAAAGTATATGTTGCAAATGTTGGTGGTTTCGGCAACGACAGCACAGTTACAGTAATTAATACGTTATCAAATTCAGTTGACACTTCTTTTATTGCGGGCATCAATCCGAATAGTTTACAATTGGATGCTGATGGGGTGCTTTGGATATTGTGTGGTGGTACTTTAGGTCCTGATTTTACTCCGGCAACAAGTGATGATATTGGCGGTAAGTTGATTAAAGTTGATCCTGCTACCAATGCAATTATTTTATCTTTTAATTTTTCCCAATACGAACATCCGCTTAAACTTGCTATTAACGATAGTAAAACAAAACTTTATTTTTTGCGTGGAAGCAGTGCTTACACAGGCAATGTGTGTTCAATGGAAATTACTACAACAACATTGCCGGGAGCTGCGCTTATTAACCGTGAATTTTATGGCTTTGGTATTAATCCTTCTAATGAAAACATCTACGGAAGCATTGGAAGTTTTTCAGCTAACAGTTATGTTCTTCAATATAAAAACAACGGAGCATTGGTTGATTCCACTCAGGTTGGAATTGGTCCTAATGGATTTGTATTTAACTTAAATTAAAAATATTTTTATTTGTTAATGTTCAGCTCAGCACTGTATTCTGTATTGCTTTGATGACCGGCACGGTCAACAATGTAAAATTTAAATCGTCCCTGATTGCTGAGGAAAAGAATATTGTTTTGTGATAAGTGATATGAAACTTCTCCTTCAATTGACTTGTCAGATCCGGAGGGCTGAATGTAAGTCATTCTACTCGGAAAATGAAGTTGAAGACTATCATCCCGTTGCCCTAAAGTATCACACTGATCATTTACATCATAAATATGTTCCAGAAATAATTTAGGTACGTATGCACTTCCTTTTTTCTCTTCATAATAAATAAATAAATTGTTTAATGGAACACCGCATTTAAAAAACTCATTCTCCGAGTAACCTATATCACCATCACCATCTTCAAAAGTGAATACGAAATCAATGGAAGTATCTTTACCTGCCACATTTTTATACTGCAGAAATTCTTTAAATGTAATCTTTGGAATCTCAGAAAATTTTTCCGGCTTCTGGCAGCTGTTAAATAAAGCGGCTGCGACAAAACAAATAAGTAATGAATTAAATAATTTTTTCATTCAAATATTATTACTACAAAGATAAGCTTGCAGAAGAATATATTCCACAAATTTGTCCCGGTGTTTCTGAATAAAACGTAAAATCATGGCATTAATAAAATCGGTGAAAGGAATAACTCCTGTGTTTGGCAAAAATTGTTTTCTCGCTGACAATTGTACTGTGGCAGGAGAAGTAGTGATGGGTGATGATTGCAGCGTGTGGTTCAACACTGTGATAAGGGGCGATGTTAACAGCATTACCATTGGCAACAAAGTAAACATACAGGATGGTGCCATCATACATTGCACTTATCAAAAAGCAAAAACTGTAATTGGTAACAATGTTTCCATTGGTCATAATGCAATTGTACATGGGTGTACTTTAGAAGATAATGTGCTTATAGGAATGGGTGCCATTGTGATGGATGGTGCAGTGATAGAAAAAAATTCCGTTGTTGCTGCCGGAGCAGTAGTACTTGAAAACACAAGAGTGGAATCAGGGACTATTTATGCAGGTGTGCCAGCAAAAAAAGTAAAAGCACTAAGCCCTGAACATTTCAAAGAACTAAACGAACGCATTGCAAATAATTATGTGATGTATGGGGAGTGGTTTAAATAATAATCCAAGTTTAATAGCTTTTTTAAAAACTTGTTTATACTAAGTTGCGATTATTTCTCGTTCAAGCATTCAAATCAATGCTATTAACACTTCACTGTTAGCAATGCATTCCATTATAAGAGAAAGGCTATAAGCACCACGTTTACTTTTACACATTACCAAAAAATTGTATTTAGTTTTAATTCTTAATTCTACATTCTTAATTCTTAATTAAAAAAATGTCTCTTCTCCTCCAGATTCAACAGGCAGGCACCGCAGTTCAGGACACGCTGAACCAGGCAGCAAATACACTTGTAACTACACCAACACCCGCACCTGAATTTTCCCTCTGGGATTTAATCCTGAAAGGTGGTCCTATCATGATACCGATAGCATTACTTTCTATCGCAGGTTTATATATATTCTTCGAGCGGTATTTCACCATCCGCAGGTCGGGTAAAATTGATATGAACTTCATCAGCCAGATACGCGATTTCATGCATCATGGAAACATTGAAGCTGCACGTGCATTGTGCAAAAACACAAACACGCCTGTGGCACGCATGATGGAAAAAGGTTTAATGCGTTTGGGCAAACCCATCAAAGAGATTGAGGGCGCAATTGAAAATGTTGGTAAGCTGGAATTGTATAAGATGGAAAAAAACTTAGGGATACTTGGCTCCATTGCTGGTATCGCTCCCATGTTTGGTTTCCTCGGAACCATCTTTGGAGTAATAAAAATCTTTTACAATATTTCATTAGCCGATAACATCAGCATCGGATTAATTGCCGGTGGTTTATATGAAAAGATGATAACAAGTGCTGCAGGTTTAATGATCGGTATCTTCACTTACATCGGTTATCATTACCTGATTGTGATGATTGACCGCGTGGTAAATAAAATGGAAATAAGCGCAGTGGAATTTATTGACCTGCTCGAAGAACCCGTGAAAGCATGAACCTGAGAAGACGCAACAAGCTCACCTCAGAGTTGAGCACTTCTTCATTGAACGACATCATGTTTTTCCTGTTGTTGTTCTTCCTCATCACTTCCACATTGGTTAGCCCGAATGTGATGAAACTATTATTGCCTAATGCAAACAGTGGTAAAGTGATGAGCAAACAAAACATTACTGTTTCTGTTTCAAGTGATCTGGAATATTATGTGGATAATAAACCTGTTCCTTTTGAAAATCTCGAAGCAACAATCGTGGCAAACATTGCTAATAAAGAAGAACCTACAGTAATTTTGAAAGTGGATAAGTCAGTACAAATTCAGAACTTAGTGGATCTGTTAGACATTGGTAATCGCAACAAAATAAAAATGGTGCTTGCAACGGAAGCCAATAAAAAATAATTTGATAATTTGGTAATGTGATAATTTGGTAATTTGTTAGTTGATGTGGTGAATCTTCAATCTTCAATCTTCAATAAAAAAATGCAATCCGATATTACCATACGTAATAAGTCTTTAACGCTCACAATACTGATACATGCAGCGATTTTCCTGGTATTGCTTTTTGTAATGCTCACCACACCTGTTCCTCCTTTAAGTGGCGGGCAAGGGGTGATTGTAAATATTGGTTATGTAGATGCTGCTACCGGTGAAGAGCAACCCATGTCGGAAAACATTACTACCGATCCTGTTGTAGAGAAAGTAAAACCTATTACTCAAACAGAAGAAAATAAAATTGCCACACAGGATTTGGAAGAGAGTGCTGTTATTCCTGTTAAAGAAAAAAAGAAAGAAGTAAAAACACCGGTTAAAGAAACTAAGCCTGTTGTCAAGCTTCCTGAAAAAGTAAAAGTTACAGAATACAAGCCCGTAGTTGATCCGCGTGCTTTGTATAAAGGACCTGCAAACAAATCAAAATCACAGGGCACTGCAACAAGCGGAGCTGGCGACCAGGGAAATCCAACAGGTGATCCATTTTCCAAAGAATACGGAAAACCCGGAAGCGGAAACGGAAACGGTGAAGGCAATGGCACAGGAACGGGTACAGGTGATGGAAGCGCTCCCGGTATAAGTTTTTCATTAAGCGGAAGAAGTATGGTGCGGCTTCCTAAAGTTACTGATACATCACAGGATCAGGGAAAAGTAGTTATTGATGTTGTGGTAGATAAATACGGAACTGTGGTTACAGCAACCGGACCCGGACGCGGTTCCACAACTACGAGCACTAACTTAGTTCGTAAAGCAAAAGAAGCGGCATTAAAAACTAAATTCAGCAATAGTCCTGAAGGAGTGGAAGAACAACACGGGACAATTACTTTTGTGTTTATACTGAGATAGAAGATTTTTTTATATTTTCTATTCTGTTCTTCCCGTAGCACATAACTTAACACCATAGCGTATTCATCCATAAATGATACTCTCGTATTCAGTCATTCAGGAGGAAACTATTTATGAGTATCCGTAAAAACCCGGTTTGAAACATAGAAGTATTTTTGTCTGCAAATGGTCAGACTTAAAGATCAAAACTTCTTTACATACATTACTTGCAATCCACGTAAAACGGTTTTATATACTGGTATGACAAATGATCTTGAAATTCGGATTAAGCAACATTATTTAAATCGTGGTAAGCAAGATCATTTTGCATCAAAATTTTACTGTTACAAATTATTATATTATGAAACATATTCAGATGCAAAAACAGCAATTGAAAGAGAAAAAGAAATTAAAGATTTATCTCATGATAAAAAATTAGAATTAATCAAAACAGTAAATCCCCTTTTGCAATTTATTACTTTCAGTTTTGAAATAAAATAAAATAGTATAAACCGGCTTTGCGCACTCATAAATAGTTTCCTCCTGAATGACGATAACGCGAATGAAATATAAGCAAACCCTCAATTATCTCTACGCTTCTCTCCCTATGTTTCACCGCATCGGTGCAGCAGCTTACAAACCCAATTTAGATAATACCCATGCACTTTGTGATTTATTAAGTCATCCGGAAAATTCTTTCAAGTCAATTCATATTGCCGGAACCAATGGCAAAGGTTCTACTTCTCACATGCTTGCTTCGGTATTACAAGCTGCAGGATATAAAACCGGGCTCTATACTTCTCCTCACTTAAAAGATTTTCGTGAACGGATTCGTATCAATGGTAAAATGATTTCGCGGAATTATATTACGCAGTTTGTTGAAAAATATAAAAATGAATTTGAAAAAATTCAACCCTCTTTTTTTGAATGGACAGTGGCGCTTGCTTTTGATTATTTCAGAAAGCAAAAAGTGGATGTGGCAGTAGTCGAAACGGGTTTAGGTGGAAGATTGGATTCAACCAATGTGATTACTCCTTTGCTTTCTGTCATCACCAATATCAGTTATGACCACATGAGTTTATTGGGAAACACATTAGAATTAATCGCTAGTGAAAAAGCAGGCATCATAAAAAAGAATATTCCTGTTGTGATTGGTGAGACGCATGATGAAACAAAAAAAGTTTTTCTTGAAAAAGCAGCCGATGAAAATGCACCTGTATATTTCGCAGATCAGGAATTGAAAACGACATTAGTGAAAAAAGATAAAGACTCCGCTTTTATGTATGTCGATATAAAAACAAAATCAAAACAATTGAAAGAGATTGCTCCCCTCTCATTTTGGAAAGAGGGAGGAAGTGAAATCAAACTTGACTTAACCGGACATTATCAACTCAAAAACATTAGCACTGCAATCATGAGTCTTGCGCTCATTCATCCATTTTTTCCTTTTAATGAAAAGCAACTGAGAAAAGGTATTAGTGCAGTAAAACAATCAACAGGTTTGATGGGACGCTGGCAAACGTTATCCTATAATCCGCTGGTTATTGCTGATACTGCTCATAATGAAGAGGGTATTAAAGAAGTGATTAAACAAATACGTAAAATCCGAAACAAGCAATTGCATCTTGTTTTAGGAATGGTAAATGATAAAGCCATTGATAAAGTTTTAAACCTTTTGCCAAAGAGTGCATCCTATTATTTCTGCAAAGCAAATATTCCGCGTGCATTGGATGCTGAACAACTTGCAATTCAAGCTGCACAATATAATTTGAAAGGAAAGGTTTATTCCTCGGTAAAGAGAGCTTTTAATGTGGCAAAGAAAAAAGCAGACAAAAACGATCTTGTTTTAATTTGCGGAAGTAATTTTACTGTGGCAGAAATAATCTGAAAACCGTTTTGAAACAATTAGAATATTTATTCCTTTTATTTTTCATTTTCTGTCATTCTCCTTCTTTGCATGCCCAAAGTGTTATTCAGCTAAATGGAAAAGTGGTTGATGCAGCTAACACTAAAATCGGTTTGCCTAATGTAATGGTTGCAAATGCAAGAACGCAGCAAGGAATTTTTACTGATGCTGATGGCACGTTTATTTTAAACATCCAGCAAACAGACACAATTCTCCTTCGGGCATTCGGTTATCATATTCATAAAATTTGTTTTGCTGATTCAATTCCAAAAAATATTTTCAATTTCAATGTAATGTTGTTTCGCGAAGCATACCAGTTAAAGGAAGTAACAATAATGGAAACTCGCCCTGCTGATTCAGTGATAAAGGACATTCAGCAGTTAGGATACAATAAGCGTGATTATATGATGAAAGGTTCGCAGGCATTTCAAAGTCCGATAAGCGCATTGTATGAGGAATTCAGCAAGAAGGAAAGAAGTAAACGTAAAGTTGCTGAAATGATGAATAATGATAAACGCAAAAGTTTATTACATGAATTGTTATTCTTCTATTATCGAAACAGTGTAATCAGTTTAAACCCTGCGGAGTTTGATGTGTTTATTGATTACAGCAACTTTAATGATGATTTGCTGAAGACATTGTCTGCTTATGATCTGGCAGTTTATATAAAAACTAAAATTGCATTGTATAAACAAAGAAGGTGAAAAAAAGTACTTCGTCATTGCGAGGAACGAAGCAATCTGTTTCATAGTAGCAGATTGCTTCGTTCCTCGCAATGACGGATCTCTCTTGAATTAAACCAAAACAAATTTTAATGTCAAATTCTTAATGCGCAAAACAATTTTTACAATTTTAATTTTTCTTTTTATAAAAAATTTTTCTGCGAAAGCACAAACTCCCGGTAAAATACAGGGGAAAATGAGACCAGACTCTTCACTTCGCAACATGCCGAAGATTGGTAAAGTATTTGGCGTTATTCATGATGCAGCTACAAATCAACCTGTAGAATTTGCAACAATCACTGTATTGAGTATTGGTGATTCATCAATTGTTGGGGGAGCATTGACAGATGGAAAAGGAAAATTTCAGGTGGAGGAATTACCTTTCGGAAAATTCAGGCTGCGGATTTCTTTTATTGGTTATAATACTTTTGATACACAACCTTTCACGCTCAATGCACAAAACATAATGCAGGATTTGGGCACAGTTAAAATTACTTTAAATGCCGAAAGACTGAAAGAAGTGGAGGTAACTGCGGAAAAAAGTGAATACACTAACAGCATTGATAAAAAAGTTTACAACCTTGATAAAAATATTGTGAACACCGGAGGCACGGCCACTGACGTTTTGCAAAATATTCCTTCCGTTACTGTTGATATAGATGGTAATGTCGCTTTACGCGGAAGCACTAATGTTGCTGTATTTATTGATGGAAAACCTTCGGGATTGACAGGAGCCAACCGACAGGCGATCCTGCAACAGCTTCCTGCAAGTGCAATTGAACAAATTGAAATTGTTACCAATCCTTCGGCAAAGTATGATGCGGAAGGTATGGCTGGTATCATTAACATCAAAACAAAAAAAGAAAAACTAAAAGGGTTGAATGGAAATGTTTCAGTCGGTGCAGGAACGAATGATAAATACAATGGTGCGATTTCATTAAATAACCGAACATCGCACACCAATGTTTTTGCAAATTACTCTTATCGTTCTGAACACCGGAAATTTACGGGTGGCGGTTTGCAACAATATACTTCACAAACCAATAATTCTTATTCAAGCGAAAGCAAATCCAACCAGCAAAATGTTTTTCATACCGCAAAACTGGGAGCAGATTTTTTTCTTGATAACTACAATACTTTATCAATTGCAGGTTCTTACAGCCAGCGTGATGAACTGAAAAAGGAAAATCAGTATTATGTTTTTTTCAATGATTCAATACCACAAATAACAAGATTCAACTGGAGTAAAGAACCCAATAAAACGGTGGAATGAAATATGGATTTCAAACGCGCTTTCCGTAATTCTAAAAGCGAGTTGAGTGCAAGCACTAACTTCAGCAACAGCATGCGCGATGAAGAAAGTGAATATACGACCAGTTCTTTTGACATAAGTGGTAATCCTTATCAGACGAATGAAACCAAACAGGATTTTATTACTTCTGTTTCTCAGATTGATTACATCCATCCGTTTGCAAACAGCAAAATTGAAACCGGAGCGAAATTGACTTTCCGTAACAACGATAATCAACAGGATGCATTTGCTTACAACTCAATTAGCAATTCTTATCTCCGTGATTCATTGCGTACTGATCATTTTATTTATAACGAACAGGTTTACGCTGCGTATCTGCAGTACGGAGGAAAAATAAAAAGCTGGGATTACAATGCAGGATTGCGTGTGGAGCAATCACTTACAAAAGGTGATTCCAGGATTAACGGAACTACTTTCGATAATAATTATTTTGATTTGTTTCCAAGTGCTGCGTTGAAACATACTTTCAAATCTATCAATGAAATTCAGCTCAGTTACAGCAGAAGAGTAAACCGACCAAACACACAATCCCTAAATCCGTTTGTTGATTACAGTGATTCATTGAATCTGCGTTCAGGTAATCCTCAGTTGAAGCCGGAGTATATCAATTCACTGGAACTTGCTTATTCACGCACGATGGATAAATGGAATATAAGTACAACAGTTTACTATCGACATACTGATAATCTTATCACGCGTTACCGCAGTGTTGATCTTGTTACAGGAGTTGCTTTGGTGAGTCCAAGAAATTTCAGTTCTTCAGATAATACAGGGTTAGAGGCGGTGTTACGTTATCAACTTGGCAAAATGGGAAATGTGATGGCAAGCTTTAATGTTTTTCAAAATAAAATAAATGCATCCAATATCGAAACAGATTTGCAAAGCACATCCACCAACTGGAATGCAAGAATGAGTGTGAACATGCGAGTGGCGAAAAGTACATCGCTTCAATTAACCGGAATGTACATGGCGCCAAACCGGATGCCACAGAGCACCATCAAACAAATGATGAGTGGTGTGGATGCGGGCATCAAGCACGATTTCCGGAAGAACAAAGCTTCATTGAGCTTAAACGTGACTGACATTTTCAATACACGCAAGTTTGTTTATGAGAATAGGGGAGATGGTTATGTGTTTAATGGATTCAGAAAACGTGAGTCAAGAGTTGCCATGCTCACTTTTAATTATCGCTTCGGAACACAGGACAATAATATTTTTCAGCGAAAGAAAAATCAAAAGCAGGATGTGCAGCCAATTGACAATGGGGGAGATATGGGTTTTTAATTTTTATTTGTTGGAGAAAAAACGAATCAGCCACAGCACAATTGTAATTACAACACTTGCCAGGATACATGTAACAACAGGAAAATAAAAATTAAAATTTTCTTTTTCAATCCTGATATCACCCGGCAACCTTCCGAGAAATTTAAGATGGTTCCCAAAAAAATAAAATATTGTTCCGATTAAAACAAATATTACTCCTGCTGCAATTATGTATTTGCCTGTTTGTTGAAACATAAAAATGTATTTGAAAACAAAAGTAGAGTCAATTCATATTTGATTAATTTTGAATAGCAATATTTTATAAATAAAAATAAAATCTTCCATGAAAAATTATTTATTGATTACAACAATGCTATTGTCTGCAAATTTGTGTATGGCACAAAAAACTGATGCTGTAGGTTGCACAGATAGTCCGTTTTTTAAGCGGTTGCCAAATACATTTATTGCAGAATGCTTTAAAGATTCGGATGAAGTGGAGGTAACTGTTTATTTAGACTCTTCGTTTATAAAGGCAGGAATAAAAACTTTTATCTCTTATGGATATGATCCTGCAAAGGCAAAAACAGCACCAACATTCGGGCAGATTGTGAAAACATACCTGAGTGAAGCGATAAAAAAAGGAGGAAAGAAAATGTATTACAGTCCTGATGAAGGAAAGGCTACTTTGTTTTTTACCTCAGGCGATAAAGAAATCTGGACTTTGCTTGATGACGGCAGCGGGGATGGTGAAGGATATTATTCGCTGACTATAATGGAATCATTTAAAGAAGAATAATTAAACGGCATCCGTTTGTACCACCTCTTCTGTTTTTTCATGATACTTTGTAAATCTTTTCTGAAAAATAATCCACATTGCCACTCCGATAGAAATACTACTGTCAGCAATATTGAAAACAGGGCGGAAGAATTCAAAATCTTCTCCTCTCCAAATTGGAAACCACTGCGGAAAATGTCCTCTCACCAAGGGGAAATAAAGCATATCAACTACTTTTCCATGTAGTAAACTCGAGTAGCCACCTTCAGGAGGGAACATTTGTGCAATCTGAAAATCGCTGCTGCTGAAAATTAATCCGTAAAAAGTGCTGTCAATTAAATTACCAATGGCTCCTGCAATAATTAATGAAAGACAAGTGATATAAAGTTTATCTGCTTTTTCTTTCACCATCTTGTGCAGGTACCAAAACAACCCGCAAACAAAAACCAACCGGAAAGCACTTAGCAAAAGTTTTCCGAACTCACCACCAAACTCCATCCCGAAAGCCATTCCATTGTTTTCAGTAAAATGAATGATAAACCAATCACCAATGATCCGGTATTCCTGTCCGAGGAACATGTGCGTTTTGATCCAGATTTTTACAACCTGGTCAATGAGCAGTATTAATCCAATGATGAATAAAGGACGCTTCATTTTTGAAAAAATAGTTTACAGTTTAGGATTTACAGTTTACGGTTGCCAAAAAAAATGTAAACCGCAAACCGCACACTAACTACTCCCGGTATTGCTTCAGCTTTGCTTCCATACTTTGCGTGGTATGTGGAACAGCGCGCAATCTTTCTTTGGCAATTAATTTACCGGTGACACGGCAAATGCCGTACGTCTTATTGTCAATCCGCTGTAAAGCAGCTTCCAGTTGTTCAATAAATTTTTTCTGACGGATAGCAAGTTGTGCTGATTCTTCTTTTGCAAGTGTGTCTGATCCGTCTTCAAGCATTTTAAAAGATGCTCCTGTATCGTCAGTACCGTTTTCATTTGCATTGATAACAGCTGCATTAAGATTAATAAGTTCAGCGCGTGCATCTTCCAGCTTGCGCTCCACTAATACTTTAAATTCTTTTAATTCTGCATCACTGTAACGGCTTCTTGTATCTGTGTTCTTCTCGATGTTCATATTCCTTGTCTGGGGCATTTGTCCTGTGTAAGGACTTTTAATCTGGGGTTTTGTTCTAACAACAACCGGAGTGTTTTCCACCTGTGGTTGCTGGGGTTTTGCTAAATTTTTATTCGGGATATTTTTTTGTGGAGTCTGTTTGCTTAATACAGACTTTGTGCCAGCAGATTTTGATGCAGGTGCCAGAGGTTTTTTAGCCACAGGTTTTTTTACCTGAATAACTTTTTTCGCCACCGGCTTTTTCTTTGCTGATTTCTTAGTTGCACTTTTAACAGGCTTAACAACTTTTTTAGGAGTAGTTTTTTTACCTGTAGGCTTGCTTGCTTTTGAAGCAGATTTTTTTGACTTAGCTATTGGGCGAGTCTTAGCAGCTTTTTTTGCTGATGGTTTAGCAACTGGTTTTTTTGCTGGCTTCGAGGGGGATTTTGCCTTGGCAGCTTTCTTTTTACTTGCCATAATCAATTCTTTTTTACAGAGGTTAATACTTTAATTTCATCGTCCACCTCTACCGGGATGCCATCGCTTTCGTCTATTTGATCGACCATTTCAAGCGAGGTGGCTAAAATTTCGGTGCGAATATACTCTAAATTGTTACTGACTGATTGCCGGACGCTATCCGGACCTTTAATCTTCACTGTAATTTTATCAGTAACCTCGAAACCCTTGTCTTTCCTGATATTCTGGATTCGGTTCACTAACTCACGGGCAATGCCTTTATTGCGTAAATCAGGGGTAATCGTAGTATCAAGAGCAACCGTAAGCCGTCCTAAATTGGTTACCAGCCAGCCCGGAATGTCTTCTGATAATATTTCTACATCAGTTAAAGGAAGATCAAAATTTGTATCACCCAGCTGCAATGAAAGTTTTCCTTCTTTTTCCAATTCTGCAATTTGTTGTTGATTGAGTTCAGCCACCGCTGTCATCAGTTGTTTCATCTTTCCTCCAACTTTAGGACCGAGTGCTTTAAAATCAGGTTTCACTTTTTTCTTTAACAAACCTTCAGTGTTATGGATATATTCTATGTTCTCCACATTCACTTCTGCCATCACTAAATGTTTGATGGCTTCCATTTTATCTTTGAACGATTCGTCATGCAAGGGAATTAAAATTTTATTCAGCGGCTGACGAACCCTGATATTTGCTTTTTTGCGCAGTGATAAAACCATTGAAGAAATATCCTGTGCCAGTTGCATTCTTTCTTCAAGAGACGTGTCAATGAGCTGATTATTGTTTTCAGGAAACTTTGCAATATGAACGGATTCGCTTGTATCTTTTCGTGTAACTAAGTTCAGATCACGATAAAGCACTTCAGCATAAAAAGGTGCAATGGGAGCCATTAATCTTG
>JANLUX010000002.1:0-3244 GCA_031363705.1 Bacteroidota bacterium | reverse complement strand
GTATTAACCTTCGGATATTTGCAGGGGGGACAGCAGCAGCTAATGAAAGAATTCGTATTACCGGAAGCAATGGTAATGTGGGTATAGGAACAACCGCTCCCACAACAAAGCTTCATGTTGTAGGAACTACACGTTTGCAGGGTGCAACCACAGTTGTAGGATTAACCACCACTACAACTCTTAAAGTGACAGGAGGATCTCCGGGACTTGATAAACTTCTTCGTTCAGATGCAGCAGGTTTGGCATCATGGATCACCAACCCCGTTGGAACAAATGCAAACAACAGAATTCCTAAATGGAACGGAACTCAACTTGTAACAGGAACTTTATTTGACAATGGAAGTATTGGAATCGGTAATACCTCTCCGGGTGCAAACCTGCATATAACGCCTAACTCAAGCACCTTTGCTTTCCGGATTGACCAGGGAGTAAATGGTCAGGGGCAGCTTACCTATGTTAATACAACCGATCCTGCCAAAATAGTATTTGCAGCTGCGAGCAATGCTACCGGCATGTATGTTTTTGGAGATGGACATGCAGGACTTGGAAGCGGATCAGCCCCCAGTCGTCTCACAATAGCAGATGGCAGCGTATCATCAAGTATTCCTATTGTTGATGTGGCTACTAATGCAGCCGGTACGAGTGCCGATGTGAGAGGTATTCGTTCAACTTGTGTTATGAATCCGGGTTGGGGTTTTGGTTTAGAGGCTACCGGTGGATTTATAGGCGTATCTGCCAATGCAGATGCAACTACTTATACAGGTGGTGGATATGGAATTATAGCAAGCGCAACAGGAAGTGCAGGTGTTCGTTACGGTGTTTATGGAAGTGCAAGCAATACCGGTGGAGAAGCCTGGGGCGGTTATTTTCCAACAAAAACATATACCAGCGAATTACGTGTTGGTGGTGAACAAGGTGCAACAGGTTATGTAGCTTCAATTAATGGAAAGCTTATCGCTACCGAAGTACGTGTGGCATTGCAATCCTCATGGCCTGATTATGTTTTTGCTAATGATTACCAATTAATGGATATTCATCAATTGGAACAAAGCATAAAAGCTGAAAATCATTTACCGGGTATGCCATCAGCCTGTGAGGTGGAAGAAAACGGATTACACTTAGGCGAAATGCAATCTAAAATAGTTGAGAAATTAGAAGAGTCACATCTTTATATCATCCAGCTTCAAAAACAAATTGACGAATTAAAAGCTCAGGTTAATGAATTGAAAAAATAATCTTCTCATAACAAACAATGTTTAACAATTTAAAAAAACGTAAATGCTATGAAAAGAATATTTAAAATCATATCAAAAGCCATCAGCCCGCACTTAGCGGTGGTTGCCGCAGTATTTATTACCGGTAACATAATGGCACAAAATAAAGCACCCCTTAATCCAAAAATGGAAGCTTTGTCCAAACCGGAAAGCGACCGCAACTGGATTAACTTCAGAGAAGGAGTTGCAATAAACCCTTCCACCATTTTCACTGACTATCGTGAAGCATTTGAATTATCTGTGGAAGACAGAATGAATATAGTTAAGACTGAAACGGATCAAATAGGATTCAATCACTTTCGCTATCAACAATTCTATAAAAACATAAAGGTAGTGTATGGTGAGTTTGCAGTGCATCAGCAACCCGATGGTTTTGTTAAGTCCGCAAATGGTCGTCTCATCACAGGATTAAATCAGGCTAGTATTCCTGCACTTAACGAAGAACAGGCATTACAGCTTGCACTACAGTTTATGAATGCAAAAAAATATCTCTGGCAAAACAGCGCCATGGAGAATGAACTGAAACGCCAGGAAAAAAATGCAGATGCTACCTACTACCCAAAAGGCGAATTGGTTTATGCACCATCAAATTACGAAGCAACATTTCTTGCTGCTGATTATAAACTCGCCTGGAACTTTAAAATTTATACGGATGATCTTACTGTTATGCCAAAATCGCTTTACGTGGATGCATTAACAGGGCAGGTTATTCATGCTGTTGACATTGCTATGAATTGCTCTGCCGGTTCAGGCACTTCCGCCTTCAACGGAACCGTTTCATTCAATACGGAGTTAAGCGGAGCCTCTTTCCGGTCGCATGATGATTGCCAGGCCACTGACCTTTATGTGTTCAATTGCGCTGGAGGTGGCGCTGTAAACACATATTACACAGACGCTGACAATACATGGACAGCTCAATCAGCAGTGCAGGCCCAATGGGGAACTATGATGACTTATAATTATTTCAATGGCGAACATGGGCGTGCAAGCTGGAATGGGGCATCTGCTGATATGATTTCCTATAACAATTCTAATGCTCCGGGTCTTGGACCAAATAATGCCTGTTGGGGATGTACAGGTAACAGTACTATTTATGGTCAGGGAAGTACAACTGCATCTACTGATGACTGGAATACCAATGATATCGTGGGACATGAATTTGCTCATGGTGTTACTCAATCTTCTGCAAATCTGGTATACAACAGTGAATCTGGTGCACTCAATGAATCGTTCAGTGATATTTTTGGCGAGATGGTTGAAAGCTGGTCAGAGGGCAATTGCGATTACCTGGTAGGTGGTGACCGGGGTGCTATACGTAGTTTTATTGATCCTAATCTTTACGGTGATCCTGATACTTATCTTGGTACTAATTGGGTTACAACTGCAGGTTGCGTGCCTTCATCAGGAAATGATAATTGTGGTGTTCACACTAATAGCGGAGTGCAAAACCGTTATTTCCATTTATTGTCAGAAGGAGGATCAGGGACTACTGACTTCGGTGTTCCATATAATGTTACAGGTATCTCACGTTTCTCAGCCCGTCAAATTCAATATCGTGCTTTAACAGTGTATTTAAATTCTTCCTCTCAATATATTGATGCAAGAAGGGCGGCATTGCAATCAGCGTGGGATTTATATGGTCAGTGCTCTGCTGAAATAATTGCTGTTGGTGATGCATGGCATGCAGTAGGTGTTGAATCGCAATCACCACCATTCAGCCAAAACTTCTGTGGCAACTATCCCGCTTCAGGAACATTTATGCAGTCAATTTCACTCACTACTGCTGCAAATGGTTGTGCTACAACTATTACTCCTTCCGCTACTGCAGTTTATTTTACAGCGCGTGATAACGTAATTCTTTATCCGGGTTTTATTGCACAAGCCGGATCCAATTTTACTGCTTATCTCGAACCCTGATCATCTACTATGTGGAGAACAGGATCGGATATAACTATGAGTGATGCTGAAAG
>JANLUX010000415.1:0-1516 GCA_031363705.1 Bacteroidota bacterium | reverse complement strand
GTCTCAAATGGTTTTTAAAAGAAGTTTGGACTAAAATAAATGCCACACATCCTCAAATAAAATTGTTTTTAGCAGGCAATAATATGCCAAAGGACTTTCTTTCCCTTAACAATGAAAACTGCAATGTGCAAGGAAGGGTTGAAGACGCAAAACAATTTATGGCAGAACATTCAGTGATGATTGTGCCGTTGCTGGCAGGAAGTGGAATACGTGTAAAGATTGTAGAAGGAATGGCAATGGGCAAACCAATCATCTCCACCTCACAGGGTGCCGAAGGTTTGCATTACGAAAACAGGAAAAATATTTTAATCGCTAATACTCCTGAAGAATTTTATAATGCTATTACTGAATGTTATCAATCTGCTGAATTAAGAAAATCTTTAGGAGAAAATGCACGCAAGCTTGCTTTAGAATTTTATGATATGAATAAAGTTGGGGAGAAGGTTTTTGAGTTTTATGAATCTTTATCCTCTTTAAGAAATATTGATGCTTGAATTTGTATTTTTAATTTATTGAAGATGGGAAAACTATTAATTCTTGCGAGATATATATTTTTGGTTTATGGAAGTAACATATATGAAAAAAGGAAACATGTTCATGTTACATATGCATATAGCGGGTTCAAACGTGCCTGTAAATTTTGGTTAGAGCCGAAAATTGAACTTGATGAAAATAAAAAAGGTAACTTTACCGAAACGGAACTAACAGAAATTAAAAAATTAATTGAGGAAAATAAAATAATTTTATTGGAACAATTGGAACTTTTTTATAATCAAAAACAAGTAAAAGCAATTAGAAAATGAAATCACCGGCAGTTCTCACCACTGGTATTCGTAACATCGAATTTATTAATAATACTATAATGTTTATCCACCTGGATAATGACAGAACTTTTATTGTTCCACTCGAGAAATTTCCTGAGATAAAAAATTTATCACCTGATCAAAAAAAAGAATACGAAATTATTGATGACCATAATCTCTCTTTTCTTGCTATTGATGATGTTTACAGCATTAATGATTTGATCGGTATTTAAAAACATCAGAGCAGAGTGACCTTACGGGGTCACTCATTTTCTGACAATCAACCAGAAAAGCTAACCAAAAACCATTCTTCCTATAGATGTTATCAGATTCCGGATAGCCTTACGGGGCTATCCTTCTATCTGACTTTAACCATAAAAACACCTAACCATTAATTTCGTTGCCTTACGGGGCATTGTACTTGTAAATTGTTTTCAAAATATCAGTGTCCGGGTAACCTTACGGGGTTACCTTTCGCCTGATATCATCCCCAAATCAAACCAAATTTTTTTGGTGTGTTTTCAGCAATCAGTGTCCGGGTAACCTCACGGGATTACCCTTCTTCTGATTTTTCAACCTCAAACCAAACCATTTCTTTTTGTGTGGCATTTCAGATGAATCAGTGTCCGGGTAACCTTACGGGATTACCCTTCTTCTGATTTTTCAACCTCAAACCAAACCATTTCTTTTTGTGTGGCATTTCAGATGAATCA
>JANLUX010000388.1:0-2393 GCA_031363705.1 Bacteroidota bacterium | reverse complement strand
ATTTGCTAATTGCAGTATCAAAGAAATCTCAACAGCAGTTCTCGGCTTCACAACAATTTCCGGAGCAAAATGCAAATCTTCTGTTTCATCATGACCGTAGTGTTGTAATGATTCAGCATCATAAAAAACATATTCTTTGCCAATAATTATTTTTAGGGAATCTATTATTTCATTTGAGAGGGCAATGGAATTCATGTTGCGAAGGTAAAATGTATCCTCATGGTAACTCGGGATAAATAGATATTTTTCAACACTTATAGGTTAAGTAAAAAACTAACATATTCAATTATCCTACCTTTGTCTTCAATGAAATACAATCACAAATCCCCTGCTATTCTTTTACTTGAAGATGGAACCGTTTTTCATGGAAAAGCTGCAGGTACCAAAGGAATGGCAACCGGTGAACTTTGTTTTAATACCGGCATGACCGGCTACCAGGAAATTTTTACTGATCCTTCTTACGATGGTCAGTTGATGGTGATGGCAAGTGTCCATATCGGAAATTATGGAATTGTGAGTGATGAAAATGAATCAAAAGAAATTCGTATTGCAGGTTTAATCTGTCGTAACCTGAGTGCAACTTACAGTCGTGAAATAGCTGATATGAGTGTGCAGGATTTTCTTGCCAAACAAAATAAAGTGGTTATTACAGATATTGATACACGTGCTATTGTTCGACACGTGCGTGATAAAGGTGCGATGAATGCAATTATCTCCACTGATAATCTGGACATTGATTTTCTGAAAAATGAATTATCAAAAGTTCCTTCCATGGCAGGCTTAGAACTTGCATCGAAAGTATCAACTTCAAAACCATATTTCTTTGGCGAGCCTTCAGCAAAATTTAAAGTTGCTGTATTGGATGTTGGTGTAAAGTATAATACACTAAGAAATTTAGCAAGCCGCAATTGTTATGTGCAGGTGCTTCCTTATGATACTTCATTTGATGAATTAAAAAATTGGGAACCGGATGGTGTATTGTTAAGTAATGGTCCCGGTGATCCTGCAGCAATGAAGGAAGTAGTGGAATTGGTTAAACAAATTATGGGTGCCAATATTCCATTGTTTGGTATTTGTCTTGGTCACCAGTTGCTGGCAGAAGCATGTGGCATCACCACTTATAAAATGCATCATGGTCATCGTGGAATCAATCATCCTGTAAAAAATAAATTAACAGGCAAGAGTGAAATCACTTCGCAGAATCACGGCTTTGCAGTTAATAAAGAAGAGATTGAAAAATCAAAAGATATACTTGTAACTCACGTTAACCTCAATGATCAGTCCATTGAAGGCATCCGGATAAAAAATAAAAAAGCTTTCTCCGTTCAATACCATCCCGAAGCAGCACCGGGTCCGCATGATGCCAATTATTTGTTTGATGATTTTGTAGAGATGATCGGAGAGCGTGTGAGCGAACAGCAGGTGATTGCGGGGAAATAATTTTAGCCTCACCCCCAATCTCTCTCCAAAAAGAGAGGGCAACAGACAACGATAATTGATTGTGTGTTAATTTTTTTCTTTCTCAAAAGACGGCTTCCCTCTCCTTTGGAGAGGGATTAGAGGATGAGGCGAATAACAAACACTTAATACTTATTTTTGTCTTCTATGATTTATGAACCGGTTATTGGTTTAGAAGTACATATTCAACTCAATACACAAAGCAAAATTTTTGCAGCTGATTCTGCAACTTTTGGTGGCTCGCCCAATACACATATCAGCCCTGTTACATTGGCGCATCCTGGTACGTTGCCTGTCACCAACATACAAGCTATTGAACATGCAGTTAAATTAGGCCTTGCCTGCGGATGCGATATTGCTCGCTATATGTATTTTGATCGCAAACATTATTTCTATCCTGATTTGCCAAAAGGTTACCAGATCACACAACAAAACACTCCTGTTTGCACCAATGGAAAGGTGAAGATTAAACTGAAAGATGGTTCAGCAAAGGCAATTCAATTAACTAGAATACATTTAGAAGAAGATGCAGGCAAGAGCATTCATGATATGGAAGAAAATTTTTCTATGATTGATTTGAATCGTGCCGGTGTTCCCTTAATGGAAATGGTTACAGAACCTGTTATTGAATCTGCGGAAGAGGCAGCTGCGTTTTTAACTGAGGTAAGAAAAATTGTCCGCTATTTAAATATTTGTGATGGTAATATGGAGGAAGGAAGCTTGCGTTGCGATGCCAATGTGAGTATTCGTGAAAAAGGAAGTGCTGCATTAGGAACGCGTGCTGAAATAAAAAATATGAACTCCATCCGTTATGTTCAAAAAGCAATTGAAGGAGAGATA
Organism: Bacteroidota bacterium; assembly: GCA_031363705.1. Taxonomy (GTDB): domain Bacteria; phylum Bacteroidota; class Bacteroidia; order AKYH767-A; family OLB10; genus JANLUX01. Next base: position 95 of record JANLUX010000388.1, on the reverse strand, counting down.
CAACGCCAGATTAATTTATTGGAGCGAGGTGAAAAAATGATACAGGAAACACGCAGTTATGATGCAGCCAACAATACTTCATTTCCATTAAGAGG
>JANLUX010000341.1:0-2813 GCA_031363705.1 Bacteroidota bacterium | reverse complement strand
ATATTAAGCGTTTCCACATTTTGTAAACCAAGTTTTTGAATGATATCATCCACCACTTTAATTTTTTTAGTAATAGAATCAACCAATGTAAAATTTACCTGAGGAAAAATTATTGCCAATGGTATTCCGGGAAAACCACCTCCGGTACCAACATCTATCACATTTGCTCCTTCTTTAAACTGAATAAATCTTGCAATAGCGAGTGAATGGAGCACATGACGCTCATAAAAATGTTCAATGTCCTTTCGGGAAATAAGATTTATTCTGTGGTTCCATTCTGCAAAGAGGGGCATTAGCATTTCAAATTGATTTGATTGCTCCTCTGTGAGTTCTGGAAAATATTTTTGTATTAAAACAATTTGCCCCATGCTTCTTATTTCATGGGGCAAATAAACTCATTATTAAAGTAGGATGGATATCTCCAATCCTGAATTGTGATTTCTTAATCCGAAATGTATTCCGTATTCTTCATTATCTGGTATAAAAATTCTCTGGCACGGTAAAGCTGGGCTTTTACTGTACCTAGTGGAAGGTTCATTTCCAGTGCAATCTCTTCATAAGATAATTCCTGGTAATATCTCATTTCTATTAAAGTACGATAGCGGGGTTTAAGTTTTTCTATAATATCACGCATGTCTCCCTTCTTCTGTTTTTTTATCAGAACATCTTCAGGACCTATACCATCAGATTTAACGTCAAGTGTTATGATTTCGCCTTCTTCATTCACCATAGTATTATCAAAAGCCATCAGCATTTTGCGTTTTTTGCGGATAAAATCAATGCAATTGTTGGTAGCGATTTTAAAGAGCCAGGTGCTGAATGCATAGTCAGGTGTATATTGCCTGATATTTTTAAATGCTTTACCAAAGGCTTCGATAGTAAGATCATCTGCATCATCGCGGTTATTAACCATCTTGAGCAACATGTAATAAATAGAGTCTTTGTATAATGCCATCATTTCAGCAAAAGCTTTTTGATCGCCTTCTTCAATTGCTTTTCGCACTAATTTGTAATCGCGAATTGCTTTATCAGACAAATGTTGTAATGCCTCTTGTCCTAATGTCCTCTGTTTTTCCATATCAGATATCTTTGGTGGTCTTAGATAGTTTTTAGAGTTTTCTTTAATTTTTGATTTTACCTGTGGTTTACTCAGTGTAATAGTACTCATTATTATTTCCAGGATTTAGTTTTGATAAACAAATTAGAACCGGATAGCAGCGGATAAATAAAAGCAAGCACTATATCAAAAACAGGAGTTAACCAAATAATGTCGTTTTCTCCAAGTTTTTTAGTGCTTTTATGAAATATAATCATTTGCGCAGCAAGCCTGAATATTAACATGCTAACGACTATTTCAGGATATAGTTTCAGAGTTAATAAAATTATTGCTGTAATATAGAATAAAGTAAGTGAGAAAAAGTAAGACCCCAGAAATATTTTATCGTGTAACTTGTATAAACTTCCTGTACTCATGTGACGTTTCTTTTGCTTTAACCATGCATTAAAGGTAGCTACAGGTTTGGAATAAGTAAATGAAGCCTGATCAAGCTCCACTCTTGTATTATCTTTTGATGCGGTTTCATTTACAAAAAGATCATCATCACCTGACATGATATGGTAATGACTGGCAAAACCTTTATTACGAAAGTAAAGTGATTTGCGATAAGCAAGATTACGACCAACTCCCATATAAGCTTTGTTTTGTAAAGCCCGTGAAAAATAAAACAATGCATTGTAAAAAGTATCAAACCGAATCCATTTATTCAACAATCCGTCCTCCTTCAGATATGCTCCATAACCTAAAACAATTTCTGTTTTTTCGCTAAAGTTACGAGCCATGGTTTTAATCCAGTCTTTGCCGGCTGGTTTGCAATCAGCATCAGTCAATAGCAGCCAATCATGTTCAGCACCTTTTATTCCCAAGGTAAGTGCAAGTTTTTTTCCATGAGGATATTTTTCCTGCTCTTTAATGGTTATAACTTTAAGATGAGGATAAGCATCCTCCATTTCTTCAAGGTACTTATTTGATTCATCCCACGAACAATCATTTACTACCACCACCTGGTACTTAGGGTAATCCTGCTAAACTATAGAGGGTAAAAATGCCCGAAGATTTTTAAGCTCATTCTTTGCACAAATAATTACTGAAACCGGTGGAGTGTCATTGGATGTATTCTCCGTTCTGAAAAAACTTGTCCGGCTTAAATGGATTACTTGATAATACAGCTGCACCAGCCATGCGACCGCACAAATTCCTGATAAAATAAACCCCACCCACTCATAATTCACGTTCATAACTCTTAGTCAGATAAAGACACAAATGTAAAGGGATGCTTGCGAGCAATACTTTTAAGGTTAGGATAAGATATTAACATCAAAGTATTGGTAAGTCAGATACTGAAAATAAATATTTTCTTTCTTACTTTTTTATTTCTTTCGGAATGTTTTACAATGTAATTCCTATAGCGAGACACAGATATTGCAGCGAAAAATTATCCGGAGGCACATTCTGAATAACTCCATTGTAATTATAGTAATTGTCATTTTGTTTGTAATGAAGTTGCTGAATCTTATAAGTAAGGCTTAAATTTAAAGCCAGTCTCCGGGTAAAATTCAGTTTGGCACCGACACCTGTATTAAGCAAAAATCCTCCGGTAATATAATTGCTGAATATACCAGCTGAGTAACCATAATCTAAAATAATCATGGGTGATATTTTAGATTTTATTGGAAAAGCCCTGGCATCAATAAAATAAGTCATCACAAGGTATTCATGATTGTAGTTATTATAGCCCGGATAATTATTATAATAA
>JANLUX010000273.1:0-10534 GCA_031363705.1 Bacteroidota bacterium | reverse complement strand
TGATTCGCTCCAATCGATCGAATCTAAATCATTTAACAAACGATCAGCGTAAGCGGTAATACGAAGGCACCATTGCTTCATCAGTTTGCGTTCAACAGGATAACCGCCACGTTCGCTTACACCATCTTTCACTTCTTCGTTGGCAAGCACAGTTCCCAATTGAGGACACCAGTTCACCCACATATCACTTAAATATGCTAAGCGATATTTTAATAAAGTTTGTTGTTGCTGTTTTTCAGAAAACGATTTCCATTCATCCGCAGAAAAAAATACCACATCATCATCGCAAACAGCTTTTACGTTTTTATTTCCATCTGTTTCAAAAACTTTGATGAGCGATTCAATGGATTCTGCTTTGTCTGAATTGCGATTGTACCAACTCTTGAACAGTTGGATAAAAATCCACTGTGTCCATTTATAATAACCAGGATCGCTGGTGCGCACTTCACGATCCCAGTCAAAACTGAAACCGATTTTATTCAACTGCTCTTTGTACCGTTTAATATTTTGCTCTGTGGTAACTGCAGGATGTTGTCCTGTCTGAATAGCATATTGCTCAGCAGGCAAACCAAAAGCATCAAAACCCATCGGGTGCAAAACATTAAAACCTTTCAATCTTTTAAAGCGCGCATAAATATCAGAAGCGATATACCCCAGCGGATGCCCGACATGCAAACCTGCTCCTGACGGGTAAGGAAACATATCCAACACATAAAATTTCGGACGGGTGGCATCAATATCAGTTTTGAACGATTTATGATCGCTCCAGTACTTTTGCCATTTAGCTTCTATGTCTCTGAAATTATAGTCCACTATGCCTTAAAAATTTTGAGGCACGAAGATAGGAAAATCAAGCCTTCAGCATTGCGTAATACTGGGTGTTGTTAATACTAATTCCTTGGTATTCATTTTCTATCTTTGTTACGTGATTTACATAAACATTAAATGAAACTCCTGCTCGAAATAAAAGATAACAAAGCCGCCTTTTTTATGGAACTGCTTAAAAACTTTTCTTATGTGAAAGCAAAACCGATTGAGGAGGTGAGCCAAAAAAAATTAAAGACACATCCATCAAATAGCGGAATTGAAATACCAGTGACTTACGCAAAAAATCCAGATGTGCTTGCTTTGAAAGGAATTTGGAAAAACAAAAAAATTACCCAGACTGAACTAAGAAAAAAAGCCTGGGGAAATAGAATATGAAAGTAATTTGTGACACTAATATTTTCATTTCTTTATTTGAAAATTACACTGATACAATCGAAGAAGTAAAAGCAATTGGGGATGAAAATGTTTTAATGCCTGTAGTTACATATATGGAACTGATTGGTGGAATGCCCGACAAAAAATCAATGAACCGGATGTTGCAAAAAATAAAACATTATAACATTCTGCATTTTGATGAGCGGGTTTCAATTAAAGCAGCAGCATTAATGCATGATTACAGATTAAACCAGGCATTGCAAATACCCGATGCAATTATTGGCGCTATGGCAATTATTTACAATTTGCCTTTGCACACCTACAACAAAAAGGATTTTCGATTTATGCCAGAATTGAATTTTTTTTCATTCAATCATTGAGAAATATTTTGAACTTGATTCTAAATTACCTCCTATTTATATTTTTGCCGCTCACTCGCAAAAACTGATGGCAGAAAACTCCAGACTCGTCCGCAAAGCACAGCACTCATCGCGGCTTTCTACCATTATCAGTCTTTCGCTGGTTTTATTTCTGCTGGGGATCCTTGGTGTGCTGCTGCTGCACGCTCATAAAATTTCCAATTATGTAAAAGAAAACATTGAGCTATCTGTGATCTTAAAACCGGATGTTGACAGTGTTATTATTGCACAATTAAGCAACGTTATTTCCAGTTCTCCTTATGTAAAAGACACGCATTTTGTCAGCAAAGAGGAAGCTGCAGTTTTACTTAAAAAAGATTTAGGTGAAGACTTCGTAAATTTTTTGGGATATAATCCTCTCTATCCATCAATTGATGTGCATCTTAAAGCGGAGTATGCAGAGCCAACAACGATCAAAAGTTTTATTCAGCTTCTTTCAACCAATCCGGCAGTGCACGAAATTTATTACCAGCAATCATTGGTTGATTCTATCAACAGAAATCTCCGTATAATAACCCTAATAATTCTCTCCTTCAGCTTTTTGCTTTTGCTCATCAGTATTGCACTTATCAATAACACTATTCGTATTACGCTTTACGCAAAACGTTTACTGATAAAAAGTATGTTGCTGGTAGGTGCTACCAAAGGATTTATCCGCAAACCATTTATAACAAAAGGTTTCATGAATGGCTTGTATGGCGCAATCGTAGCGATCATCTTACTAAGTGTGGTTATGTATTTTGCAATGAAACAGATTCCTGAACTTTCGCTGCTGGGCGATTACCGTATGATGGGCATCATTGCCGGTAGCATTGTGGTTTCAGGCATTTTTGTATCGGTGATTTGTACTTTGTTTGCAGTGAATAAATACCTACGTTTGCGCACTGACGATTTGTTTTAATCTTCAAAAATTTTGCATCAGAATAATCATGGCTACTACTTCTAAATCCAAAACTCCTACTTCTGTAAAAAGCAGCGTTCCGCCCAAGCAACAAGCTTTAACAGGTGATGCTGCATTTGCCTTTGGCAGGGAAAATTATGTCATCATGCTCATCGGGTTGGTGGTAATCATTATTGGATATATGCTGATGTCGGGAGGAAAAAGTACTGATCCAAATGTTTTTAACGAAGAGATTTTTAGTTTCAGAAGAATCACCCTTGCACCATTGGTTGTTCTGTTGGGTTATGGCATCGAGATATATGCCATTGTGAAAAAAGCGAAATAATTACTGATGAGTTTTTGGGAAGCCATTATACTGGCTATAGTAGAAGGAATCACCGAATTTTTGCCGGTTTCTTCTACAGGCCACATGATTATTGCCTCGTCATTGATGGGCATTGCTGAGGATGAGTTCACCAAAACATTTACTGTTGCTATACAATTTGGAGCCATCCTATCGGTAGTAGTGCTTTATTTTAAACGATTTATTCAGAGTATTGATTTTTATAAAAAGCTTTTTATAGCATTTTTACCTGCCGCAGTGATCGGTTTTTTGCTTGATGATTATATTGATATGTTATTAGGCAATGTCCTCGTAGTAGGATTTATGTTACTTGCAGGTGGAATTTTTTTGATTTTCCTGGATTCTTTTATTAAAGAGGATACTTCGATTGCCGAACAGGAAATTACCTATAAAAAAGCGTTTAAAATTGGTTTGTTCCAATGCATTTCAATGATTCCGGGAGTATCGCGTTCAGCAGCTACCATTATTGGTGGGATGTTTCAAAAGTTAAACCGTAAAACAGCGGCTGAATTTTCTTTTTTTCTTGCAGTGCCCACTATGTTTGCAGCTACTTCGTATAAGCTTTTGCAGTTTTTTTTTAAGGAAGGAAGGGGATTTCAACCCGAGCAGATCAGTTTATTAATCGTGGGAAACATTGTTGCCTTTGTTGTTGCAATGCTTGCGATCAAATCATTTATAGGATACTTAACCAAACATGGTTTCAAACTTTTTGGTTATTACCGAATTGTAATTGGATTAGTCATCATTTTGCTTGTAATGTTCGGTGTTGATATGAAAGTTATTTAAATGAGAATAATATACCCCCACCCTAAAGGGAGCTTACTTCGCAATTTAATCTTAGATAATCCTCCCTTTAGGGTTGGGGTATTTGCAAAATCATTTTTTATTTTTTAGTGATGAATCCTTTTGATGAAGGAAAGGTTTTGCTTTTCAATAAACCAAAGGACTGGACTTCCTTCGATGCAGTGAAAAAAGTCAGGAATCTTTGCCGCACAAAAAAAGTTGGTCATGCCGGTACACTGGATCCATTGGCAACAGGATTACTAATTATATGCACCGGACCGAAAACAAAAGAAATTCAATTTATACAGGCAGATGAAAAAGAATATACCGGAACATTTTTTCTTGGAGCAACCACACCTTCATACGATTTAGAAACAGAAGTTGAAAAAACTTTTGACATCAGTCATATTGATGAATCAAAAATAAAATATGCGACTGAAAAATTTATCGGTAAGATTTTACAAATTCCTCCTCTTCACTCGGCAGTAAAAGTAAACGGGCAGCGAGCGTACAAAATGGCAAGGCGAGGAGATGATCATGTGCTGGATGCCAAAGAAGTTTTTATCCGTGAATTTGAAATAACAAATATTCAATTGCCTCTTGTTGACTTCAGAGTTGTGTGCAGCAAAGGAACTTATATCCGTTCGCTTGCAAATGATTTTGGAAAAGATTTGAATGCCGGTGCATATCTTCAATCGCTGTGCAGAACCAGAATTGGTAATTATTTATTAAAAGATGCGTGGGAGATTAAAGATTTTGCAGAGTCGGAATTGATACAATCTTTAAAAACGCAGAATAAAATCTTATAACAATTTCAGGCTTGACGATTTATTTTATCCTGAAAAAGAACAGGGGGATAACTTATTCCGCATACTCTCTCAAATCTACCGGCACCACACTTGTTACTCCCGGTTCAGCCATTGTGATTCCATAAATTAAATCAGTAGCTGACATTGTTTTTTTGTTGTGGGTGATAACGATGAACTGTGATTCAGTACTAAAAGTTTTGATGATGTTATTGAATTTATCAATGTTGTTATCATCAAGTGGTGCATCCACCTCATCGAAAATACAGAAGGGTGCAGGCTTCAATAAATAAATACCAAAGAGCAACGCAGTGGCGGTCAGCGTTTTTTCTCCTCCGCTCAATTGATGAATGCTTAAAGGTTTTTTTCCTTTGGGTTGAGCAATAATCTGTATGTCGCTTTCCAGTGGGTTGTTTGGCTCATTTAAAATCAGATCGCAATTATCATCTTCAGTAAACAATGAACGGAATACACGGATAAAATTTTCGCGCACATGCACATAAGCATCCATGAATACGGTACGTGCATTTTCATCAATCTCTGCAATGGTTTTCAGCAATGATTCTTTGGCGCTTTGTAAATCGGTTTTCTCTTTTACAATAAAATCATAACGCTCTTTTATTTCTTTATACTGCTCCAACGCCATTGGGTTAATCGGCCCGAAGTCAGCTATCTGCTTGCGTAATTTTTCAGCTCGTGGGCGAAGTTCTTCTTCGTTAAGGTTTTCGTCAGGTTCCTGATCAAGCAGCTCATTTATATCAATGCTGAATTCAATACTTAATCTTTCCTTCAGCGAATTCATCTGCAATTTCAGTTCGTTCAGTTCATCGTGCACACTCTGGATTAAGGTATCAGCCTGCTCTTTCTTTCTGCGAAGCTCGTGCAGGTGTTTATCCTTTGTTTCAATATCACCTTTCGATTTAAAATATTCTTTTTCAAAAGTCTGTAATTGAAATTCCATCTCCTCGCGTTCATTCAGCAGGCGTTTTAAATCTTCGTTGCTGGTTTCAATGGTGCCCAGTAATTGTTCGGTTTGAATTTTTATTGCTTCAAGTTCCTGCGCATATTGTTCTTTATTACGCACAAGCGTTGCGCTTTGATTATGCTTAAAACCAAGTTCGCGTGTTAAATTCTGTATGCGGTTTTGCTGTTGAAGAAAAAGAATGTTATGCTGATTGAATGCCTGGCTCTTCTCTCCGCTTTCACGTTGCAACTGTGCAGATAATTCCTGTTGCACATTTAATTGTTGTTCCTGGTTCTGAAGTTTGTTTTTTAATGTGTTTGGCGAGATGTCGGGATTACCATTCTCTTCTTCCATCATCCTTAATATGGCAGCCATTTCCTGTTCAAGCTTATCAATATTACTTTGCAGAACGCTGAAGCCATTGGTGAGGAAATCACGGTTACTTTGCAATGAATTTACCTGTCCCGTTAAACGGATAAATTCTGATTCCTGTTTATTAATATCCTGTTGTGCGGATTGTGCTTTACTTTTTATTTGAGATAAATCCTGTTCGGCATGTTTTACCTGGTCTTTGTATTGATTAATGATCAATTCATGCTCTTTTACTTTTTCGGCTAACTGTTCCAGGTTTTTGAATTTGCCTGTACGCTTGCCATCAAACAAACCTACTGAACCACCACCCACTACATATTTCTGGCGTAAAAAATTTCCACTCTTTGATAAGATCACCAGCGATTTATCATCATCACCATCAAATTGTTTTAATGCAGTTTCATTTTCTGCAACATATACGTGCGACAATAAAAGATTAAAAAGTTTTTCAAAGTGAGCATTGTTTTCTATCACCTCCAGTGCAGAGGTGCAACCCTCCATTTGTTTTGGCTGATGAATATTATAATTGCGAAGCGTATCCAAAACAAAAAAGTGTGCACGTCCTTTTGCCGAATCACTCAGTATGTGCAAAGCTTCCCAGGCTTCTTCCATCGTGTTCACCACGAAATGATTCAGGAATGGATCTAAATAATTTTCGATGGCAACTTTATATTCTTCATTGCAAACAATTATTTCGGATAGGAGGGGAGCTTGTTTGAATTTTGAATTATTTTTTTTGAGGTAACGAATGGATTCAGGATAACCTTCCATTTGTTCAAGCAGATTTTTGGTAAGCTGGTATTCGTTATTACGAGCATCCATTTTACGCACTTCTGTTTGCAATACCTGATTCAGTTCTTTTAACCGTGCCTCAATATTTTTTATGCTTTCCTCGTTTTCTAAACGTGACTGCTTTAATTGCTTGAGATCATGATCAGCTTTTTCTTTTTGAGGAATCAATTCATTCAATTGCTGTTCCATGGCAGCATGTTTAGCAGCACCTTCTTCTTTCTGTGTCTGCAAACGTTTTAATTCATCACCAATAGAACTAAAACGTGTTTGTCTTACAGCTTGTCTCGTTTCAAATTCATTAATGGACTGACGTAACTGGTGAATGGTAGCATTTACTTCTTTGATTGTAACCAGAGAAGCATTGTATTCGTTGCGGCTTTTTTCTGCTTCCACTTTAAACACAACCAATTCTTCTTCCATCTGCTTCAACCGGTTTTCTTCGCGTTGCTTTTCTTCGTTCATCTGGTTGATGCTGTTGCTTACATCAACCATTGTTTTTTCATCCTGCTCGCTTTGTTGCTGCAATTGTTTTTGTTTTTCAACAAGATAGTTCAGCTTCTCAGCTCGATTCTTCTCTTCGTTTTCAAAACGTGTTATTGCTAAAAGTTTTTCGTTTAAGGCTTTTTGTGCAGTAGAAAATAGTTGTTCCTTTTCAGTGCTTGCCAGTTTTAAATTCTGCAATTGTTGTTCAAGGTTTTCCAGCTCTTGTACAAATTCATTTTTGCTGTTGCCCTGTTCTTCTTCACGCTGTTGCAAAGAATTTAACCGTTCGCTGTAAGTTTGAATATTGAAAATAGCAAGTGCAGTGCTGATGGTTTTATATTCTTCTTTAATGCGATAATATTTATCTGTTTTCTTCGCCTGTGATTCTAATTGCTTCAGGCTTTTTTCAATCTCAAACAGCAAATCGTTTACACGATTGAGGTCAGTATCAGTTTCTTCTAATTTCTGAAAAGTTTGTTTTTTACGGATTTTATATTTCGTGATTCCTGCTGCTTCCTCCAATAGAGTTTTGATGGTGTTGTTGCGGTCCTTTAATATATCATCCACCATGTTCAACTCAATGATGGCATAATAATCAGAACCGATACCTGTATCGAGAAACAAATCATTAATATCTTTTAACCTGCAGGCAACTCCATTCAACAGGTATTCACTTTCTCCTGTTCTGAACAATCTGCGTGTGATGCAAACAGAAGTATATTCAGTGGGAAGAATTTGTTTATTATTTTCAAAAGTGAGACTTACTTCAGCAAGGTTGGCTGCTTTGCGTGTTTTGGTGCCGTTGAAAATAATGTTCTCCATTTTTTCAGAACGCAACATCCTGGTTTTCTGTTCACCTAAAACCCAACGAATGGCATCCACCACGTTTGATTTTCCTGAACCATTTGGTCCTACAATAGACGTAACACCCTGATCGAAATGAATGGTAACCTTATCACCAAAACTCTTAAATCCTTTAATCTCTAATGACTTTAATCTCATGATAGTTTCTTTGTAAATACCGTCATTTCGAAGAACGAAGCAATCTGCCACTATGAAAGAGATTGCTTCCTTCCTCGAAATGACGGGTAATTTAATTTGAGCAAAAATAAAAATAAGGTAGCGGCTAAAATTCATTTATAAACCTATTGTTGAAAAAATAGTTACTTTTCGCACCTCATTCAGCACATGGAATTCAAAACCCTGTTTTATATCATTGCAATTATTGCATGGCTTGTATTTAAGTTTCTTGAAAAACAAAAAAGTCTGCTGAAAAAAATTGTTCAAACAGTTGAACCACCTGTTGGTGAAGAAAACACGCCACCAATAAAACCTGTTTATCATAAGCCTGTTAAACCTCCAATTGTTAAAAAGCTCTCGAAACAGGATATAAAACACAAGGTGGTTTTGAATGTTGAAAAAAAACAAACTGAAATATTACCACCAATTAAACAAAATGAAGATTTGCCTGAGTTTTTAGAAACACCTTCTTTTGTCGATGAAATAAGAAGTGGAAATGTGGATTGGCGTAAGGCAATATTACTCTCTGAAATCCTCAGACCGGTTTAGTTATGCAAAAAGATGTCTGGTCACATTTCAGTAAAAAAGAAAAATGCATTTGGAAATTCAAATTAAAGTTTTCTATTTTTACCCACCTGATAAAAATTAACAGAATATTAACACAGTAGTCACAATAAAAATACACCTATGATAAAAAACATCTACGTAACATGTGCGTTTTTTCTTTTTGTATGCTTAGGGGCGTACGCGCAAACAGGTTCTATTAAAGGAAAAATTATTGACAAAGCCACTAAAGAACCTATTCCATTCGCAGCCATATTGGTTGAAGCAAATGGTCAAACAGCAGGAAGTGGTAACTCTGATTTTGATGGTGAGTTTAACATCAAGCCCTTGCAGCCAGGTAAATATACTGTTAAGGTAAAATTTCTTGGTTACAATGACATTGTAGTAAACGATGTGCTGGTATCAGTAGACAAGATCACTTATCAGGATCTGGCACTATCAAAGAATGCTGTTGACTTACCACCCACAGAAGTGATTGCATACAAAGTTCCTTTAATTGATAAAGGAAATGTCTCAACCGGTGGTACAATAACCCGTGAGGAAATTGAAGCTGCTCCAACACGTGATGTTCGATCAGTTGCTGCTACTACTGCAGGAGTATTCCAAAAAGATGAAGGGGATGATGTAAATGTGAGAGGTTCGCGTGATGATGCTACTGATTATTATGTGGATGGAGTGCGTATTCGTGGATCAAAGCGTTTACCACAAGCTGGTGTTGAACAGGTAACAGTTGTTACTGGAGGTTTACCTGCACAGTATGGTGATGCTACCGGTGGTATCATAAGTATTACTACCCGTGGACCTTCACAGAAGTTTGCAGGTGGTGTGGAGTTTGTTACCTCAGAATTGTTTGATAAATACGGATATAATCTTGTTTCCCTTAATTTGTCAGGACCTATCTTAGGAAAGAAACAAGCGGATGGAAGTACTCGTACATTACTCGGTTTTTTTGTGAGTGGAGAGATGCAATATGATAAAGACCCGAATCCATCTGCAATCGGAATGTATAAATTAAACGATGATATTTATGATGACCTGCTGACTCATCCTGTTATTCCTCAACTCAATAATATAGGTGCTTCCGGTTCTCAGGCTTATGGATATATAGCAAAACCAGAATATTACAGAGCTGATAATTTTGAAAAAGTAAAAGTAAGAAACAACGTTGCCCAGAAGGGTTATCGGGCAACTGCGAAATTCGATTTACAGGCTACATCTAATACAGTAGTAACATTTGGTGGAAGTTTTGATTTGAATGACAGGAGGGCATTTGATCCGGATTTTGACCCTGCATCATATTTACGCAGATCAATGTATAACTTTGAGGAAAACCCCCAAATTACAGAGCCAAATTACAGAGTATTTGGAAGGATTACTCAAAAAATAGGTTCCACCTTCAGCAGTGATGATGCAAAAAATGCTTCTGCTGTTAAAAATGTATTTATTTCGCTTCAGGGAGAATACACACACCAGGAATTGGTAAGTCAGGATAAAGAATTTAAGGATGATTTTTTCAAATATGGATATGTAGGAAAATTCAGCAGGTCGAAAATTTATACCCCCAATGTAACAGGAGATACTACGCGATTATCTTCCTATTCCTACACTTATGAGCCAGGTGGAGTCAATGATATTACTGACAATTATACATCCACTGCAGCAGATTTCTTTCACTCAATTTATACGTCTGGTAACTACACTGCCGCTCAGCTTCAGCAAATAGGTTTAACAGGACCTAATTCTGTTAATAGTTTAACGCTATATCAATCTGCTGGAGGTCTTCGCAATGGTGATATCCCAAATACTGTTTTTAGCATGTGGAACAATATAGGAACACCTCGTAACTTATACCAGCATGATAATAATGACGGATACAGAATAACA
>JANLUX010000263.1:0-9872 GCA_031363705.1 Bacteroidota bacterium | reverse complement strand
ACCAATCACACCGCCAAAACCACCAGATACAATTCTGGCAGCTATCAGAAAAGTATACGTATTGGCAAGTCCGCAGCACAAAGTACCTCCAATAAATCCAACATAAAAAAACAGCAGTAGTTTTTTACGGTCGAAACGATCAGCGAAACCAGCAGTGAGAAAACCAGAAATACCCGCACTGAAGGCATAAGCAGATACTGCAAAACCAAACTGTGTGGTAGTAAGATTCATTGATTTCATTAACATATCACCCAATGGCGACATCACCATAAAATCAAGGACAACAGTAAATTGTGTGAGTGAAAGTATGGTGATTGCAAAAACCTGAGAACGGGTAAATTTTGTTTTTGTGATTTGTGTATCGATAGTCATTAAGTGCAGCTTATTATTAATGAGTGGCAAAACTAAGTTTTGCAGGAGTTACACAGATCATAATTAAGTTAACAATAAAAAATTATGCAACATTCCAGTCAATTGGATGTTTTCCTGATTTCTTCAATATCTCATTGGTTTTTGAAAAATGTCTGCAACCGAAAAATGCTCCACGTGCAAGAGGTGATGGGTGTGCAGCTTTAAGTATGTAATGTTTATTTGAATCAATTAATGCTTCTTTTGCCTGAGCATATTTACCCCATAATAAAAACACAACTCCGGTCGCATCTTCTGAAATTTTTTTTATCACTGCATCAGTAAATTGTTCCCAGCCTTTTTGTTGATGAGAACCTGCTTCATTAGCACGTACTGTAAGTGTTGCATTTAACAGCAGTACACCTTGTTTAGCCCATCCTTCTAGGTTGCCGGTAGGAGGAAGGGGTATTCCTAAATCATCTTTCAGTTCTTTAAAAATATTCTGCAAAGAAGGTGGCTTATTGATTCCATGATTTACGGAAAAGCATAAGCCGTTTGCCTGTCCCGTTCCATGATAAGGGTCTTGTCCTAAAATTACAACTTTAAGTTTATCGAAAGGAGTATAATCGAATGCAGCAAAAATTCTGTTACCTGCAGGATAGATTTTATTGCCTGATTCCCGTTCTTGTTTTAAGAATTGAATGAGTTGCAGGAAATAAGGTTTTGTAAATTCCTCTCTCAGTTTTTCTTTCCAAGTGAGTTCGATCTTTACATCGAAGTCCAGTGTATTTGCTGTAGTTTTTTCCTGCATTATGCAAAGATAAAAGGAGTTAAAATATTATTTTCGGGGATAAAAAAAGCTGTCTTGTGAGGACAGCTTTTTATTAATTATCTCTAAAAAAGATGTTTAATAAGTTACCAGCTTGCGGACAATTTTTTTATTTGAATTAGCAATGCTTAGCATGTAAATTCCTTTTTCAAACTTACGCATATCGAATTCTTTTTCATATTCTCCTGTAAACGAGTTAATCTTTTCATCGTAAATAACCTGACCAATGGCATTCGTTATTTTCAATTGAAAATTATCTTTTTCTTCAGTTTTAAACTTTAATGAAAATGTTCCGTTGTTCGGATTAGGATAAATAATCAGCTGGTTATTTGCTGATAAACTATTTATTCCAATTACAGTACAGGTGTCATATGCAGTACACAATGCCCGTGCAGTGTTGCATGTTAACGGGGTATAAGCCCAGTTATAAAAGAAATAATAATAACCTGGTGATCCGGCATTACTTCCGGTTACAATCACATCGCCATTAGTACTGTTATAAGGATAAACAGCACCTGCACTGTTTCTGAATAAGTCAACATAACCACGGCATTTTATAAAATAACCGGTACCGGGATATAAAATGAAATCAACATTGATTGTAAGCGGGGTTGTTGGACTGGCAGTCATAAAAACGGTAGTGTCTGCAAAAGTATTTCCTAATGCATCTAAAATTTCGATGGTGCGGTTACCGTTCGAATTAGGATAAACTTCAAAAGAAGTAATCCTTACAGGATTGATAACATTAAAATATAAACCTCTTATATCATTTGCAATAAAAAACATTCCTGCACCCATGCTATTATCTATTGCACCTGCCTGTTCATTACCTCCGCCTGGAAAATCTTCATCAACATAAAAATTAGTTGTACCCGCTATAGTGGGAGAATAAGTATTTCCTGTTGCCAGCACATTACCTCCACCCGGAGCATTCCACCAGCGAAGTGTACCAGTTCCTGAACCGGTTGCTGATAAATTAGCAGTTCCCGGCCCACATATTATTGCACCCGTGGTGGACGGTGCGCTAAAAGGACTGGAAGTTATGGTGATGAAATTATTATAAGTTGCTGAGTTATTGCCAATGGAATTTGTTACATCAAGCGTAACAGGAAAAGTCCCTGGAGTGTTATAATATACCAGAGGGTTTTGTTGAGTGGATGTAGATGGAGATCCTCCTGGAAATGACCAGTTCCAACCTGTAGGCTGACCAGCCGAGTAGTCAGTGAACTGAACAGCAATTCCGGGGCATGAAATACTTTTATCAGAAACAAATGATGCGGTGGGTGCATAAGTGCCCGGTAAGTAAAGTTCAGACTCCCACATGCCTCGTCCGTATGTTGATGCTCTCAACATTGCAGGTGTACCGTAAAAAATGGAAAGCTGAGTTACCTGTACATTTGGTAATCCATTATAAAATGGTTGCCACACATTCAAAGAAGCATCTTTATAAAAAACACCCACATCAGTACCTATATAAATTGCATCGTTTGAATTATTAGTATAGGTAATACAATTTACAGGAATATTAGGAACTGAAGCGGATAAATTTGTCCATGAAGTACCCTCGTCATCGGTGTGAAGTACCTTGATATTATTGTTGAAACCTGAATAGGTAATCCAGGCTTTATTTTCATCTGTATTACTACAAGCAATACCTGTAATAGTACCGGAAGGAACATTTGTTATTAGCGTCCAGGATGCACCTGCGTCCAAACTCAGGTATAGCTCTCCCGGTTTTGCAACCCACATCACCATATTATTGGCAGGAGAAACAGCAAAAGTGGTAACGTTGGTAGAAGTTGGAAATGAACTCAAAACGGTCCAGGTATTTCCTCCATCAAGGCTTTTCCATAAGTTTACAAATCCTGCATAAATGGTGGAAGGAATAACAGGATCCTGCATCCATGGGGTAACCCATGCACCGCTTTCATTAATGCCATTGTCAGCCACTGAAAAACTTGCTCCTCCATTCGTAGATTTTCTCAAACTCCCATTATAATATTCTGCCCACATATTCTGATCATCATTCCAGTCAATAAAGCATAACATACCATCGCCACCCATAATGGAGCTCCAGTTAACACCATTATAACGGTTAGTGCCATTGTCCTGCCATCCTTGTATCAATAAGTTTTGATTAGTGGTTGACTGACCAAAACCATACATCTCTGAAATTGCAAGATTATGATTCAGATTAGTCCAGTTGCTGCCGTTATTAGTAGTACGATAAATGCCACCATCACTGGTTACATACATAGTGCTTCCATTGGTATAAATAATATCATGGTAATCAACATGCGTAATGCCGCCAATGTCATTCCAGCTTACTCCTGCATTAGTGGAACGTATAAAATCTGTTTGCCCTCCAACAGAAACTTCCTGGCTGTTGGTGGGCGATGCTGCTATGGCTAAATCGTACCATTGCTGATTACCTAAAGCAGGTGTACTAATATTAACAAAGCTTGTTCCACTATTGGTTGACTTATAAAATCCCTGGGTGCCATAGCCCGGAGCAGGCAATCCCGCAATCAGGTAAATATAGTTTGCATCTGCAGGTGTAACAGCTATTGCCATGCGGCTGACATTTGCTGCAGTAGGTAAACCTGAGGTTATCTTGGTCCAGGTCTGTCCTGAATCTGTTGATTTGTAAAACTCCGAACCACACGCATAAACAGTTGCTGGATCACCGGGTTTTAATTCCATATCTTTAAATGTTCCAGCCTGCACCTGTGTAAAAGTTGCTGCAGCATCAGTACTTCTGAATATTCCGCCAGTACCTGCAACAAGCAAGTTATTAGTGTTAGAAGGATCAATAAGGATTTTACTTAATTGCCTTGAATTACCCATATAATAAGAAAGCCCTGTTGTGTTCCAGGTAAGCCCGGCATCTGTTGATTTAAGTACTCCTACTGTATAAGTATCTGCACCATCACCATCACCGGTGGCGAGGTACATGATATCTGTATTTGTTGGATCAATAGCAAGGTCAGAACAACCAATTACTTGTGCTAACTGATCAGTATTGGTTGCCCAGGTAATACCACCATCAGTAGATTTCCAAAGTCCACCTGCAGGAGAGCCTACAAAAATTGTATTTGGATCATTCGGATGAATCTTTACAAAGTTTAATCGTCCGGCTCCTGATAATCCTGAGGTATTGGAAGGACCGATAAATGTCCAGTTGCCTGCAGCAGCAGTAGCAGGGAAATGCGCTCTGTACTTCTGCGATTCCTGCCACACCTGTGAGGGATTAAACCTTTCCCCCGTAGCCGAAACCCTGGGTGCCATCAGCCATTCCCAACGTTTATATTGGGTATAGCCCGGTATTTCTGACTCTTCGCCTTCTGCTTCAAGGTCTTTTTTTGATCGCCTTTGTTTTTTCTCCAGCTCTCTTTCTTTTTTCTGATAGTATTTGTTAAAAGTTTTTTGCACTTCAAAAAAGTTAACGTTGTGGTCACGCATTTTTGTAACCCAGTCCTGGGCAAAAAGATGCTCGGGTAGGAGCAAGGATAGAGTAAATAAACAGGTAAGAAGTAAAGCTTTTCTCATAAAGTTTTGATTTAAGTGTTTAAGAATTGAGGGAGTTTCAGAATAATCAAAAGTAAAGAATAAGTTATTCCATCGTAAATTTTTTTCTGGAAAAATATTGTCTTTATAAAAAAAAGCCCTGCAAAAATTTTTGCAGGGCTTAGTATCATTCTCATTAAAGTTTGTTAACTCTCTTCTTTCTTCTTCCTCGGCTTCGCAGGCTTTGTCATGATGATGCGTAATAAATCAGCATCTTTATCATGCGTAAGCTCAAACATATCGCCTTCATTTAATTCTGCTTTTATAATTTCTTCTGCTAATGGATCTTCCACATATTTCTGGATGGCACGCTTTAATGGTCGTGCACCAAATGCCGAGTCGTATCCTTTTTCAGCGAGAAAATCTTTTGCTTCTTCAGTAAGTTTTATCTTGTATCCTAATTCGTTCACGCGCTTGTAAAGATATTCGAGCTCGATGTCAATGATCTTATGAATATTCTCTTTTGTCAAACTGTTAAAGATTACAACGTCATCAATACGGTTCAGGAATTCAGGAGCAAATGCTTTCTTCAATGAATTCTCTATCACACTGCGTGTATTTTCATCTGACTGACTTTGTCGCGCACCTGAGTTAAAACCAACACCCAATCCGAAATCTTTTAATTGCCTTGAACCAATGTTAGAAGTCATAATCACAATCGTGTTTTTGAAATCTACTTTACGTCCTAAGCTATCAGTCAATTGCCCATCATCCAAAACCTGTAACATCAGGTTGAATACATCCGGATGTGCTTTTTCTATCTCATCCAACAGTACTACCGAATAAGGTTTGCGTCTCACTTTTTCAGTCAACTGACCACCTTCTTCATAACCAACATATCCAGGAGGGGCTCCGATCAAACGCGATACCGCAAATTTTTCCATGTACTCACTCATGTCAATCCTTATCAGTGAATCTTCGCTGTCAAATAAATAACGGCTTAACACTTTTGCCAATTCTGTTTTACCAACTCCAGTTGGACCAAGGAAAATAAAAGTTCCTATAGGTTTGTTCGGGTCTTTTAATCCTGCACGGTTACGTTGAATAGCTTTCACTACTTTCTTTACAGCTTCATCCTGACCAATTACTTTTCCACGTAATTCTTCAGGCATTTTAATTAAGCGTGCAGTTTCAGCCTGTGCAATCCTGTTTACAGGAATACCGCTCATCATTGCAACCACTTCAGAAACATTTTCGAGGTCAACAGTGTAACGCTGTGTTTTTGTTTCTTCTTCCCAGGTTTTCTTGGCAGCTTCCAATTGCTCTAATAATTGTTTTTCAGAATCGCGAAGGCGAGCTGCTTCTTCATATTTCTGGCTGCGAACAACGCGGTTCTTCTCATTCTTAATGTCCTGAACTTTTGTTTCAAGTTCAATAATATTTGGCGGCACATGTATGTTTGAAATATGCACACGCGAACCTGCCTCATCCAAAGCATCAATTGCTTTGTCTGGTAAAAAACGGTCGGTTATATAGCGTGCAGTCAACTTAACACAAGCTTCAATAGCAGCCGGAGTGTAATTAACATGATGATGTTCTTCATAACGGTCTTTAATGTTTTGAAGAATCTGAATAGTTTCATCCACGGAAGTAGGATCAACAACCACTCGCTGAAACCTTCTGTCTAGCGCACCATCTTTCTCAATGTACTGGCGATACTCATCCAATGTTGTTGCACCTATACATTGAATTTCTCCACGTGCCAGAGCAGGTTTAAACATATTGGATGCGTCAAGTGAGCCAGAAGCTCCACCTGCACCAATGATGGTATGAATCTCATCAATAAATAAAATTACATCAGGTGATTTTTCCAGTTCATTCATCACCGCTTTCATTCGCTCTTCAAACTGGCCACGGTATTTTGTACCGGCAACCAATGAAGCAAGATCAAGGGTAACAATTCTTTTATTGAATAAAATTCTGGAAACTTTACGTTGAATGATACGCAATGCGAGTCCTTCAGCAATCGCTGATTTACCCACACCAGGTTCGCCAATTAAAATAGGATTATTCTTTTTTCTTCGTGATAAAATCTGCGACACACGCTCAATTTCTTTTTCACGACCGACAATAGGATCCAGCTTACCTTCTTCAGCAGCCTTTGTTAAATCACGACCGAAATTATCTAACACTGGAGTTTTTGATTTACTATCACCGCCTTTTTTAGCAGCGCCAAAAGAAGGACCATCATCATCTTTTGAATATGGATCATCATCAGAAGATGACTGAGGGGATTCTGCCCTGAAATTGGATTTAAACATTTCTAATTCTTCTCTCATAATATCATAGGTTACGCCAAACTGATTTAGAATTTGTGTTGCAATATTGTCTTCATCTTTTAAAATCGAAAGCAACAAGTGTTCGGTTCCGATAATCTCACTCTTGAAAATTTTTGCTTCAAGGTAAGTTATCTTCAATGCTTTTTCCGCCTGTTTTGTAAGCGGAATATTATTGAGATTTGAAACAGTTCCGGTGCTTCCTTTCACTGCATTCTCAATAGACTTTCTTAATTCGACAAGATTAATATTGAGCGATTTTAAAAACTTAATTGCCATGCCTTCACCTTCGCGGATCAAGCCAAGCAATAAATGTTCGGTACCAATATAATCGTGCCCTAAACGTAATGCTTCTTCTCTGCTGTAAGTGATTACGTCTTTTACCCGGGGTGAAAATTTTGCTTCCATATATTATTTATTGTTTTGAGGAGTTCTACGTTGTTCTTTTTAAAAAGGTTTTATTTCTGTTTAATTAAAGTATTTTCACCTGATTATATGCTAATAACGTGCCTAAGATACGTTTTTGTATTTCATCTGTCAATGTGTATGTTGTGTTATTGCATGCACATTGCAATGTTGATAAAATACTACTTTGTTTCACTCAAAAGTATGACTTCGAATACTTATCTTTGTCTCTCTGAAAACTGTTTTATCAACATCGCTATTAACACAACGAAATTACGGTTTTAGCACACTTAAAATTTACTGACAATATATCATACAACTATTAATATTTTATGGCAGAAGGCGAAAAAATAATCAGGATTAACATTGAAGATGAGATGAAAACCGCTTACATTGATTATTCAATGTCAGTGATAGTATCGCGTGCATTACCTGATGTGCGTGATGGATTAAAACCTGTTCATCGCAGGGTTTTGTTTGGGATGCTCGATCTGGGTGTGCTCTCCAATCGTCCTTATAAAAAATCAGCAAGAATAGTAGGGGAGGTGCTTGGTAAGTATCACCCTCATGGAGATACTTCTGTTTATGATGCAATGGTGCGTATGGCTCAGGAATGGAGCTTACGATATCCATTGGTTGATGGTCAGGGAAATTTTGGTTCTGTTGACGGTGACAGCCCTGCAGCAATGCGATATACTGAAGCAAGGCTAAAAAAGATTGCCGAAGAAATGCTGGCTGATATTGATAAAGATACAGTTGATTTCCGTCTGAATTTTGATGATACCTTAGAGGAACCAACTGTTTTACCTGCTAAGATTCCTAATCTTTTAGTGAATGGAGCTTCAGGAATTGCTGTGGGTATGGCTACTAATATGGCTCCGCACAATATCACAGAAGTTTTGAATGCGGTTATCGCTTATATTGATAACAAAGAAATTACAATAGAAGAACTATCGAAACATGTAAAAGCTCCTGATTTTCCAACGGGCGGAATTATCTATGGAATGAATGGTGTGAAAGAAGCGTACGCCACCGGTCGTGGACGTGTGGTGCTTCGCGCAAAAGCCACCATCGAAAATATGGAGGGTAACCGTGAGCGGATTATTGTTACAGAAATCCCTTTCCAGGTGAACAAGGCGGAAATGATTAAGAAAACCGTTGACCTGATCAATGAAAAGAAATTAGAAGGTATAAGTGACATTCGCGATGAGTCTGATCGTGATGGAATGCGTGTTGTTTATGAGATTAAACGTGATGCGATGGCTAATGTGGTGTTGAACAATCTTTACAAATACACATCGTTGCAAAATTCTTTCAGCATCAATAACATTGCGTTAGTTCACGGACGACCAATGATGTTAAATCTTAAAGATTTGATTCATCATTATGTGGAGCATCGTCACGAAGTATTAATCCGCAAAACCAGATATGAATTAGCAGAAGCAGAAAAACGAGCACACATTTTAGAAGGATTGCTGATTGCATTGGATCATTTGGATGAAGTAATTGCATTGATCCGCAAATCACAAACACCTGATGAAGCTAAGACGGGTTTGATGGCAAACTTTGCTTTATCTGATTTGCAATCCAAAGCTATTCTCGAATTACGATTACAAAGACTTACCGGTTTAGAGCGAGATAAAATCAAAGCAGAATATGCTGAACTGATGAAGCTGATTGATTGGTATAAAGAAGTGCTTGGTGATGAAAAGATAAGATTCAGCATTCTGAAAGTGGAGATGACTGAAATGTTAGAGAAATATGGTGACGGTCGCAGAACGGAAATAGTCTTTTCCGGTGATGATTTTTCTATGGAAGAATTAATAGCTGACGAAGCTGTAGTAATTACCATTTCTCACATGGGGTATATCAAACGTACACCGTTGGATGAATACCGTACACAAGGTCGTGGCGGAAGAGGTTCAATGGGAACGGCAACCCGTGATGAGGATTTTGTTGAACATTTATTTGTGGCAACCAATCATAATTATTTATTGCTCTTTACAGAGAAAGGAAAATGTTTCTGGCTGAGAGCTTATGAAGTTCCGGAAGGAAACAAAAATCAAAAAGGCCGTGCCATTCAGAATTTAATCAGCATCACGCCTGATGACAAAGTGAAAGCGTTTATTAATGTGAAAGATCTGGAAGATCAGGAATACATTAACAATAATTTCATTGTAATGTGTACTAACGATGGAACCATTAAGAAAACAACTTTAGAAGCTTATTCGCGTCCAAGACAAAATGGTATTAATGCCATTAATATTGAAGAAGGTGATCAATTGTTGGAAGCACGTCTTACCAATGGTAATAATGAGATCATGCTTGCGACAACCAATGGAAAATTAGTACGGTTCAATGAAAAAACAGTGCGTGCAGTGGGAAGAAATTCGATTGGAGTTTGCGGTGTTAAATTAGGAGAGAAACCTGATAAAGTAGTGGGTATG
>JANLUX010000256.1:0-21733 GCA_031363705.1 Bacteroidota bacterium | reverse complement strand
GTTTTCATACCGAATCTATCTAAATGAAATAAAAAGTAATGGATTTATCACTCCATTCTCATTTTTTGGCAAGTTAGGCATTATTTACTTCCTCGCATGATTGTATTTAAAGGCATAACATTGACAAAGTTCCAAACTTTGTTAATGTTGAATTTAAAAGCTTGCGGTACTTGAAACTTTAAACCCGAAACCTTAAACTCTCTTCAAAACCGGGAACCTCCATCTTGCCAAGGCAAAGCTGCCGAACAAAACAAGGTTAAAAAACAAATCACCCATCACCGTTCCGCGGAAAAAAGGAATGCCCATAATAAAGCTTTGTATTAGTCCTTCGCTGGTATAACCATAATAACCGGTAGCCCACTGTCCGAAGTTGGTGATTACAAAAAATAACATAGAACCAACCAAAGATGCAACCATAATAGTCTGGCGTTGTTCTCTTCCACGCAATAAAAATCCAATACAGGTTATCAATGCAAAAGCACCATACACCCAGATCATTCCCGGATGAAAGCCTGTGCCATTAATTATTTGTAATAAAATATCACTCAGCAACATGGCGCCAAGGGGAATAATAAATGCCATTCGTTTATTGCTGATGTAACAACCACCAAACAATGCCATTGCACCAATTGGCGCGAAGTTATCAGGATGAGGAATCAGCCTGCATAATGCAGCAATTGTAATCATTCCTGTAATCACTTTTAAGCGGGTATCCCAAACGATGTTTTTCATGGAGCAAATATAAAAAGTATAATGCAAAAAAAGCGGCAGTAAGCAGCGGCAGTAAGCAGAAAATAATTCTTCGGCTTTACGACTACCTGCTATAAAGTAAAAAAGCAGCAGTAAGCAGCAGCAGTAAGCAGAAAATAATTCTTCGGCTTCACAAATACATGCTATAAAGTAAAAAAGTAGCAGTAAGCAGGATATTCATTCTTAGTTTTTAAGAGTGCCTGCTATAAAATAAAAAAGCAGAAGTAAGCAGCGGCAGTAAGCAGGAAATAATTCTTCTGCTTTACTACTGCCTCCTGCAACTGCTTACTGCTGCTAAAGCTTATTCCAAATCTGCCACGCTTTCTCTGCCTGCAAATGCAACATCTCTAATCCATTTTTTATTTGCGCTCCTTGTTGTTTTGCTTTGGATAAAAAAAATGTTTCTTCAGGATTATAAACAAGTTAATAAAATAAATTCTCTTTGGTGATGGCATGATAGGGTAGAGGAGGAAAGATATTTACATTGGGATACATTCCTGCAGGAGATGCATTGATGATTAATTGATACTGTTGAAATAAATTTTCGTTTATGTCTTCGAAGCGGATCACATTCAAGATATTTTTTTCAATTGCGGTTTGTTTATTTCTGCTCACAAATAAAAAATCAACTTTCAATTTTGATAAAACATAAGCAACGGCTCGTGAAGCTCCACCGGTGCCGATGATTAATGCTTTTTTATGATGCGGTTTTAATAACGGAATCAATGATTGTTCAAATCCATACGCATCAGTATTAAATCCTTTTAAGATTTTTTTATTATTAACGTTATCTGTTCTTATCGTATTGACTGCTCCGATTGTTTTTGCTTCATCACTCAATTCATCAAGCAAAGGAATAATCGCAGTTTTGTAAGGGAAGGTTACATTTAATCCGGTCAGATAAGGATTCTTTGAAATCACATCATGCAATTGTTCAATGTTTAAAATTTCAAAGTTCTCGTAAACGCAATCATTTAAATGTTCACGCTCAAATTTTTCAGTAAAATATTTTTTTGAAAATGAATGCGTGAGCGGGTAACCGATAAGCCCGAATAAACGCATCACTCTTTACGGCTTCTGTTACGGATAATTCCGATGATAATGGGCAGTACAGAGATAGCAATGATTACAAGCACAACCAGTGAAAAATTTTCTTTAACAAATGGCAGACCTCCGAAAAAATAGCCAGCCCATAAACAAATGTTTATCCATAACAAACTTCCTAATAAACTAAAGCCTATAAAACGTTTGTAGGTCATGCTGCCCACACCTGCAACAAATGGTGCAAAGGTTCTTACAATAGGAACGAAGCGAGCCATAATGATAGCTTTGCCACCATGTTTTGCATAAAAAGTGCGTGTCTGTTCAAGATATTCGCGCTTGAGCAAACGATAATTTTTTTCAAACA
Source organism: Bacteroidota bacterium (assembly GCA_031363705.1). Classification (GTDB taxonomy): domain Bacteria; phylum Bacteroidota; class Bacteroidia; order AKYH767-A; family OLB10; genus JANLUX01. The sequence goes on along the minus strand of JANLUX010000256.1, from coordinate 19,575 downwards.
CTTTAGGTCCTATATAGTTTCCTATAAAGTAGTTGGTGTTATCTCCTGCAAAAACTGCAATAAATAAAATAATCATTAAATAAAAAATGTCTAACCCACCTGACGAACCTGCAATTGCTCCTGCAGCAAACAGTAAAGAATCTCCGGGCAGTATTGGTGTAACTACCAATCCTGTTTCAGCAAAAACAATGAGGAATAGTATGAGGTAAGTCCATGTTTCATATTTACTCACAATCTCAAAGAGATGCTTGTCAATGTGAAGAACAAAATCAATGAGGAATTTTATTGCATCAACCACAGGTGCAGCGTTAAATGAAAAAAATTTTATGAAACAAGAATAGTTGAATCAATTTCTTTTGCGTATGCTAAAATTCCGCCTTTAAGATTATAAAGGTTATCAAAGCCAAATTGTTTTTCGAGCGTTTGAATAACCATACCACTGCGGCTTCCACTGCGGCAATGAATAACTACTTTTTTATCACGGCTGACACGATCAGTATTTTTGACTAAATCATGCATGGGTATTAATTCACCGGAAAGATTTGAAGCTTCATATTCATGTGGCTCGCGCACATCTATCAATTGAAAATCTTCTTTATTATCCTTCATGGATTTTAATTCCGAAACGGTTACTTCTTTCATACCCTATAAAGCTTTTTCTGCGCTGGTTTCTGATTTTTCTTTTGGAAGTTCTTTTTGCTTTGCTGATATCATTTTCTTATCGAGATAATTAAAAAACGTATCACTTCTCAAACCAAGCCGTAACGATTCAAGTGCTATCACTTCATTAGGCGCAATGTTTCCGAGATTGACATTGGCGCCAAATAAATTAATAAAATAAACCTGTTGTGATTTTTGAGGAGTCTCCCAGATAATTCTTTCCACAGGGATTTTAGCAACGATTTTATTGATGAGTGTAACGTGTGCTTTGCCATTAGGACGGAAAATACCAACTGTTCCGCTTTCACGCGCTTCAGCAATCACCTTCCACACGCCTGCTTCAATTTCACGCTGCATCATTTCAATCCATAAATTAGGACGGATTAAAATACCTTCTTCTTTTGAACCTACTTCGCTGATAACAGTAACACGTTTTGCAAGTCGTTTGATGTAATGACATTTTTCCTGGTGTGGCATGGTGATGGAGCCATCTGAAACCTCGGCATATTCAACTTTGTATTTATCAAGCAAATCCAGGTAGTCATCAAACATACCGCGTACAATAAATGCTTCGAGTAAAGTGCCACCAAAATAAACGGGAATGCCTGCTTCTTTAAAAAAGGCGAGTTTGCGATCAAGATTCGGAGTGATCAAAGAACTTCCAAAACCTAATTTAACAATATCTATTATTTCTCCTGATGATGATACAAGGTCTTCGCACTCGCGTACGCTCAACCCTTTATCCATTATCATTGTTAATCCACTCTGACGGGGTTTTGCTGAGCGGTTGGGTAAATGTGAGAGTGGAAAATTTTGCATTTCAATTATAATTTAGGATGTATCCTGTTAATGATGGAAGGGTCATTTTCCATTGCCGGAACTATTTCAAAAAGCACTGCATGCTGTGTATAATCTTTTTCCAATGCTTCATCCAGTCTTATTAACGCTTCCTGCTGATAACCGGATGAATAAAGGTAACACACATGCCTGTAAAAAAGTTCTGTTTCATCAGGATGATAAGCAATGGCAGCATTGATAATTTCTGCAGCTTCCAATATCCTGTTTTGTTCAAAAAGAAAATCAGCGTACGTAATAAATCCTTCCACATTCTCCGGATCAAAATCAATTACTTTTTTATAACACTCCTCCGCTAAACCATAGTTGCATAATTTATATTCACAATCACCTAAAGCAAACCAATAATCACCATGCTGGTTATCTACATCAAGTGCTTTTTTTATGTAATGTATTGCTTCATACCAACGGTCTTCTGCTTCAAGGGTAACACCTATACCATACCATGCCTGTGCGAATTCCGGCAGCATCTTCACTGCTTTCTTATAATATGAACGTGCATCATCATACTTCTCTAATTGCTCATAACATTCACCAATATTGTAATAAGTAAATGCATCAGGCTTGCAATATTCAAAAGCTATTTTATAACGTGTTATTGCATCGTTATAGCGTTCAAGCATTGTGAGTACGTTTGCCATATCCAATTGTGCCGGTGCATAATCTTCTTTAATGAGCAAACAATAATCATAAGCCTGCAGCGCTTTTTCAAAAAGAGTAAGCTTGCAATATAAATTTCCTAAATGATACCAGGTGATGTAAGAATAAGGCCGATCATCAATCAGCTTATTATAAAATGCAATGCCTTCCTGTCCACGGTTGCTTAACTCCAGGCTGTGCACCATTTCTTCCAACGCCACTTCGTTATCGGGGTTCTCTTCAAGGCAGAGTTTAAAATAATCAACTGCTTTACTGTACTGCGCCATATTTGAATAAGTGATGGCAAGGCTCAGGTGCAAATCATCTTTTTGCTCATCAGCTACTTCAAGTGCTTTTTTAAAACACGTAACAGCTTTTGAAAACTGTTCAAGCATATTGAGTATGTTACCACGAATGATATAAACTTCCACATCAAACGGGCTTACTTTTTCCACTTCATCCAATAATTTCAGTGCTGCTTCTTCCTGGTTTGTCAAAGCCATTATATGGGCTTCTTTCAGACTGAACTGTACAGCCTGCGGATGAAGAGTTCGTGCATATTTGATAATCTCAATAGCTTTCTGATATTCCTGTGCATCAATATAATGCTCAATAATCCTCAGCAGTGCATCCACATCAAAAAAATAGCGCTCACGTTTGCGCTTCATTTCTTCGAACCTGCGGATGGTATTATCTAAAATGTCACGATGTTCCTTGCGGTTCTCCAATGCATCATCGTCTTCCTTCATGTTTTTATAAGTCTCCTGTTAGATGCTGCAAAAATAATCATTTAAAAATTGATGGAAATGGCTGGTACTAACTGAAAATATTAACCGTTTAAAATATTCTGTAATAAAATTAAAGCCGGATTATTAGCATTTCAATTGATTATTTTTGCAACGATGAAAAGGAGTGTTTTTCTTGTGCTGATAATTTTCAGTTTATGCACTTATTGCAAAGCACAAAATGCAGCAATTATTAAATGGAATACCCTTGAAAATCTTTTGCATCAAAAAACGGATACTACTTACGTGATTAATTTCTGGGCAACCTGGTGTAAGCCGTGCGTTGCCGAATTACCTTTTTTTATTGAACAGGAAAAACAATTGAGTAACAAGCCTTTTAAATTTTATTTCATCAGTCTTGATTTTAAAAAAGATTTTACAACCCGGTTAATTCCATTTCTTGAAAAGCACAATATAAACAGTGCTGTTTATCTTTTGGATGAACCTGATTACAATGGATGGATTGATAAAGTGGACAACCGCTGGCAGGGAGCAATACCCGCAACAGTTATTTATAATGCATCCGCTAACAAACGCGATTTTTATGAAAAGGAATTTACATTAGAAGAATTAATTCAAACTTTAAAAACATATATACAATGAAAAATTTAATGAGAACCGGTGCAGCATTAATAGTAATTCTCTTTATGTTCAGCTTTAAGCTGATTAACCCTGGCAGTTATGTTCCGGGTGATAGAGCAAGAGATTTTAAATTAAAAAATGTGAATGGCAAAATGGTTTCATTGGCAGATTTTAAAGACGCAAAGGGATTTATTGTGGTGTTTACCTGTAACCACTGTCCTTTTTCACAAGCTTATGAGCAACGCCTTATTGATCTTGATAAAAAATATGCAGCTCAGGGATATCCTGTGATAGCAATTAATCCCAATGATAAAAATGTGGCTCCTGACGATTCGTATGAAAATATGGTGTCGAATGCTAAAGAAAAAGGATTTACTTTTCCATACCTCTATGATGAATCGCAGGAAATTGCACAGGCTTATGGAGCTGCACGCACTCCCCATGTGTTTGTTTTGCAGAAATCAGCTAAAGATAATATTGTAAAATATGTGGGTGCAATAGATGATAATGCTGATGAAGCAGGTGCAGTTACTAAAAGATACGTGGAAGATGCAGTGAATCAATTGCTGGATGGAAAATCAATAGCTGTACCTTCAACAAAAGCTGTGGGTTGTTCCATCAAATGGAAAAAAGCATAGTCACTAAATAGTTATAACTTTTAAGGGTGGCTTACGTATCACATCTACTTTATTTACACATCAGTCCTTAATGATATACGCGTTTATTTTATCAGCTCCCAGAAGCGGATCTACTTTATTGCGACTTACTTTAAATAAAATGCCGGGAGTGATTGCACTTCCTGAAACCAATTTTTTTGCTTTTATTGATCAGCATAAAATAAAAAAAGAATTTAGCTCACCGGGTGAGAAAAACAGTAGTATAAAAAAATGGGTAAGGCATCATTCCATAAAAAAATGGAATGTTAATCATGCTGAACTTGAAAAATACCTGGAAGGATGTGTTACCAATGCACCTGATCTTCTTTTGCAAACCATTTCTTTTTATTTAAAAAACACTTTGAATAAAGAGGAACATGGCATTAAGATAATTGATAAATCACCCACTCATATTTTTTATCAGCATTATATTAATGACTGGTTTCCGGGTGCGAAAAAATTGTTTTTAGTAAGAGATCCACGGGATGTGGTGGCAAGCTTGAAAACATGTTCGTGGAGTACTTCTAATCCTTTAACCAATGCGAAGGTTTGGAAAAATGGAATTAAAAGTATGAATGGAAATGATGTGATTAAATATGAAAATCTTGTTGCTGATCCTGTAAAAGAAATGACATCAGTTTCCCGGTTGCTGGATATTACACTGGATGCAGAAAAAATTTTTAAACAAACAGAAGATGAAGTTGAAAAAAGGAATCTTACAAGTAAGAATTCACTGAAACCTATTTCTACCGATTTTATTAACTCTTATAAAAACAAACTTTCCAAAACGGATAAAGACCTCGAAATCATTCAGGAGGTTTGTAAAAAAGAAATGCTGCAATTAGGTTATACACTTGAACCTTACCATAAAGGAATAAAGTTTTGGTTTATCTATTTACAACATACCCTTGGCTTGTGGATATCAAAGCTAAAATGATTTTCAGTTCAATTGCTTAAATCTTTTTCTGATAGCAATAAAAGTTCCTATAATCATCAGGATACATCCGGTCCATAAAATATTTATCTGCGGAAAAATAATGGCTTTCATAATGATGAAATCTTTGCTGTTACTTTTCTTTTCAGAGATATTTAATGCGATTTTATTTTCATCAGGAATAATATTGGCAAAGCTGAATTTTAACCCGAGGTCTTCTACCTCTGCATCTTTACTGTAAGGTGTTTGTCCTTTTATGATGAATACAGGATTGGCAGTGCGCACTTTTTTGTTTACATCAATAATGCTGAGTTGTGCTTCCACGGCAATGTCTTCATCGTTTAACAGCAATTGTTTTTTATCAACATCTTTATTCAACGCAGTTAATATTACAAGGCTGTTGCTGGTGCTCAGTGTATCTCCTACTTTTATTTTACGCTCAGCAGGTTTACCGTAACTATCATCCGGGTTTTCATTATTCTCTTCTTCCAGCTCAGCATAAGTAATGTGTGTGTAAATATCTTTATTGATAAAACGTTTTGTTGCAGGCTCTGATACATTTCCCATTCGGGGGTTCAATTGCACAAGGGGTTTTAGTGAAAAAGCTTTTTCAAGTCTTCCTTTTTCATGATTGGCTTTATAATAATCAATGGTGTAATAAATATTAACACCTTCTTTATGCTTACCAGTGTATGTTACATAGTAATCACCCATTGCCAAAGTATCTCCACGATAGAGCAAAATATTTTCTTTGTTCGGAAAATCTTTTCCAAGATCAACCTGCAGCATATTACGGCTGATAATGTGTTTCTCGGCATTGGCAATCAAAGCACCTAAAAGAATTAACGCAATACCCATGTGGGCAATACTTGCTCCGGCTTTTGGAAAATTACCTTTGAGTATGCGCAGAAAATAATCTAAGTTGGCTGTAAAGGCGAACAAACAGGCAAAGGCAAGCAGCACAAACTGAACCCGGCTAAAATCAAATACCAGCTCTAAAATAATAGTTCCGGCAACGGATATGATCAACGACAATAGTATCTTTTTTAAGAAATCCCGCATATCGGTTTCTTTCCATTTAAAAAACAAACCCACTGAAGAAAGCAATGCAATAATTATTGCAATAGGAACCTGCCATGCGTTATAGAAGTCAACAGCATCCGCGGGTGGTGCCATCTTGGTTCCGAATATTTTATTAATAACAGGAATAGAAGTAGTGATGGTAATCTGAATGGCAGAGATTAACAGCACCAGCATGCCCATAAACATCCAGAATTCGCGTGAAGAAATTTTTTCATCTTCCGTTTTTGGATTTATTTTTTTTCTGTTAATGATTAGTAAAGCAATTGACATCACCACGAAAAACGCCATGTATAAAACAAGTTGACCTGACATTCCTAAATCAGTAAATGCATGTACAGAAGTATCGCCTAAAATCCCGCTACGTGTTAAGAAGGTGGAATACACAACCAGTAAAAATGTTACTGTGCTAAGTATAAAGCAACTCATTAACGACTGACCATTCTTATTAGTTATAATCATCACATGTGCTGCACCCACCAATGTTAACCAGGGAACAAGGCTTGCATTTTCCACTGGATCCCACGCCCAGAAACCACCGAAGCTTAAAGCTTCGTAAGCCCATGCACCGCCCATTAATACTCCTGTACCGAAAATCATGATGGAAAAAAATGCCCAGGGTAATGCTGGTTTCACCCATTCACGAACTTTACCGGTTAACAAACCTCCCATGGCAAATGCAAAAGGAACAACTGTGGAAGCAAAACCCAGGAATAGAGTAGGGGGATGAATCACCATCCAGTAATTCTGTAATAACGGATTTAAACCACGACCATCTTTTATTTTGCTGAGATAATCCGGCATCTGAATAAAAGGAAGATTAACGAAGTCAGCATGATGACGCAAAAGGATAAACGGATTGGAACCGATTTTTGTGTCTCCAAATTCCAATCCTAAAACCATGGAACATAAAAACACCTGAACTAACATGATTACGCCCAGAACAGGAAATTCCCATTCGCGTGCTTTACGGATTAAGAAAAAGCAAAGTACCACATGCCAAAAGGTCCAGAGCAGAAAACTTCCTTCTTGTCCTTCCCAAAAGCAAGCCCACATATAACGGACTGGCAAAAGTGTGGAAGAATGCTCCCACACATAATGATACTCGTAATAATGATTATGAATGAGATAAAACAGAACGGCAAAAATGGAGATCACTGCAACTCCATGCACATAAAAAGCATTGCGTGCCAGCTTTCGCCACTGAATTACATCCTCCTCTTTCCGGTATAACCCGATAAAGTAGGCTGCTGCTGAAAGTAATGCGGCCGTAAAAGCTACGATGATAAGGGCGTTGCCCCACTTACCAAAGGCGAGATGCTCGTTTAAGTATTCGATTTGCATGTTTTGGCTTATAGCTATTAATTTATAGTTAACGATAGTCAAGCTAATGCAACTGTAACCGGTAATCTATAAAGCATAAATTATTTATTGTTTGGAAAGGCACAAAGTTCGGTAAAATGAATGTTACCCAGGTTTGATTAAATTATAATCATAATAAGTGTAAACCGTTTCATCAATTATTTAATCGATTAACAACAACAGTTGCAAGATTTAACTTTAAAATTCATTGGTGACAGCGTTTTATTTTAATTACATTTGTCAATTAACAGACGTTTACCTTTACTGTTTTTTTCTTCGCTCTTTCTTTAAATATCTAAAAAAAACCAAATATGAAAACACATCGTACGCTCATGTTGTCATTCATTGGCAAAGCCTTAATTTGTCTGGCAGTATTATTAATTCTGCAACAATTTGCAGTAGCCCAACCTTACAGAAACTATTTTATCGAAACCAATTCAACAGTCAACACCATTTTACGCGAGGGCAATACTGTTTATCTTGGAGGATCATTTACCGGTGCCGGTTACAGAACAGGTAAGTCTGCATTGGTAAGCAGCAATAACAGCTTTCCGGATGCGGATTTTCCAAGAGCAAACAGCACCATCAATGTTACTATACCTGATGGCAGCGGTGGATGGTATGTAGGAGGAACTTTTACTGCGCTTGGAAACACAGTAATAAACAGGCTTGCTCATATAAAAGCTGACAAGACCGTTGATATTAATTTTCAACCAAATCCCAATGGTATTGTAAGATGCTTGTGGCTAAGTGGAACCACACTTTATGTTGGAGGAGGATTTACTAATATTGGCGGTTCTGCCATTAACCGGCTTGCCGCAGTGGACGCTGCTACAGGTGTTGCGGGTTCATTTACACCGAACCCTAACTCAGAAGTTTATACCTTATGGCTTTCAGGAAGTCATTTATATACTGGTGGGGCTTTTACCAATATTGGAGGAAAAGACATCAATTACTTTGCAAAACTTGATATTGCAACAGGTATTTCGCAGCCTTCTGTATCATTTAGTTATGTTGTAAACACCATTAAAGGACAGGGCAACGATATTTATGTTGGAGGGGGATTTTCCATTGGGGGATTTAACACAGGCAAAGCTGCTTATTACACAGGGAGTAATGATGTTCCTGAATTTGATTTTCCACGAACAAACGGTACAGTAAATTGTATTATAGACGATGGGGCTGGTGGATGGTATATTGGAGGTTCTTTTTCGATGGTAGGCAATGTAGCCCGCAATCGTATTGCTCATGTGCTGCCTAATTTCACAGTAGATCCTGCTTTTGATCCAAGTGCCAATAGTACTGTGAATGCGCTTTACAAAACAGGTAATATATTATATGTAGGTGGAAGTTTCACAAATATTGCAGGTAATAACATTAACCGTTTAGTGTCTATTGATTTATCGTCAGGTCAACTCACAAGCTGGACTCCAAATCCTAACAGCACAGTAACTACTATAGCTGTGTCGGGCAATGATATTTATGTAGGTGGATCGTTTACCAACATTGGTGGAGTGGACCAGATATATTTTGCCAAGCTAAATAATACTACAGGTGCTGCATTACCTTCTGTAGCAACCGACTATGTTGTAAATTCATTGGTTAAAGATGGAAATATACTTTATGCCGGAGGTGGTTTTAGCCACAGTGGCCGTAATACTGGTGGTGCAGCAATGCTTAGCACGGCTAATGATGTTCCTGTGTATGATTTCCCTAAGGCAAATGGTGCTGTGTATGATGTGGTATCAGATGGCGCTGGTGGATGGTACATTGGTGGCAGCTTTACAATGGTAGGAGGAGTAACACGTAACCGCCTTGCACACATATTGTCAAATAATACTGTTGACCCTGCATGGGATCCCAATGTAAATGGTACTGTATATGCTATTTTATTGGATGGAAACTCTTTCTTCTTTGGTGGTGGATTCTCTGTGGTTGGCAGCACTACTATCAGTAATCTTGCCTGCCTAAATGCTACAACGGGTGTACTTAGTTCCACATTTATGCCTAATCCAAATTCAACAGTCAACTGTTTGGCCGTAGATGGCACAAATAATATTTATGCAGGAGGTTCATTTACAGTAATTGATGGAGCCAACCGGACTTATCTTGCATCAGTAAATAAAACTTCAGGAGCTGTAACCGGATGGACTCCCGATCCTAATTACATCGTAAATAAATTAATAGTGTCAGGAAGTAACATTTATGTATCGGGAGGTTTTAGCATGATAGGTGGAGCATCACGAACCTATCTTGCACTTATCAACAAAACCACATCGGCAGTAAATGCATGGAACCCTGCACCTAATAATTACGTTTATTCCATGATGCTTACCGGAAGTAAATTATATGTAGGAGGTGCTTTCACAAGCATTGGCGGACAGCCGCGCAACCGGCTTGCATCAGTTAATTTAACTAATGGAAATGCAATGACATGGAATCCAAATATGAATTCTACAGTATATTCTATTGCTTCTTCAGGCAGCAGTATTATAGCAGGTGGAGATTTTAGTACAGCGGGTACTTCAACACGAGAATATCTTGCTCAACTTGATTCCACTACAGCCGCTGTGGCTGGATGGTATCCTAAACCAAATACTTCTGTATATGCACTTGCTACCTCAGGTGCTTCAATTGTAACTGGTGGAACATTCTCTTATCTTAAATATGAAACAAGAGGATATATTATGTCTGTGGATTTAACTACAGATTTGGTTACTAACTGGAGTCCTAATGCAAATAATTATGTTTACTCTATACTTCCGGTTGGAACTACTGTGTATGCAGGTGGATCTTTTACCTCAATAGGAGGACAAACACGTAACCGGTTAGCAGCGCTGGATGCAACTAATGCCAATGCCTCAACCTGGAATCCTAATGCTGACAATGCTATCTACAGCATGTATTACCGCAGCAACTTGTTATACGTGGCAGGTGACTTTTTAAATATTAACGGTACATCACGGTCTTATGCGGCTGCCGTAAATACTAACAATGCCAACATCAGCCCATGGAATCCTGTTTTTAACACTTCAGCCTATGTGATTGCAGGTACCGCGTCTGATTTAATAGTCGGTGGAAACTTCGATTGGGCAAAGTCAGCAAACAGGTATTATATTTCTTCTATCGATGCAACCACCGGTCTCTTTAATCCCTGGAACCCTAACGCTGACAATTATGTTTATGCAATAGATTTTGATGCTACCCACGCTTATGTAGGTGGATCATTTACAAATATTGGCGGGCAAAGCCGCAACCGATTGGCTGCAATTAATATCAGTAATGGGAATGCAACCACCTGGAATCCCAATTTTAATTCAGGAGTTTATAGTGTGGTAATAGATAGCGGAGTAGTTTACTGTGCTGGTGATTTCACAACTGTAGGCTCAGGAGCAGGTATCCAGGACCGAACCTACTTTGCTGCCGTGGATGCTACAACGGGTATAGCTACTTCATGGAATCCAAGGGTGAATACTACAGGACTTGGAATTAGTAAAAGCGGTGGTCAAATGGTGATATATGGAAACTTCGACTGGCTCAAATACGAAAACAGGAATTACATATTAAGTTATGATGTATCAACAGGGCTTATCACCCCCTGGAATCCAAATGCGAGCTACATTGTTTACTCTATTATTACAGATGCAAACAATGTTTATGCAGGAGGTTATTTCACAAATATTGGAGGTCAGCCCCGTAATCATTTAGCTCAATTAAATAAAACCACCGGTGCTGCCACCACTTTTAATCCAGATGTAAATGGAATTGTGTATGCCTTGCAGGAATCCAATGGTATGCTCTATGCAGGAGGAAGTTTTACTACTGTAGGTACTTCAACACGTAATAATCTGTTTGCTGTGAATACTGCTTCCGGTTCATTATCAGTTTGGGATCCTAATGCCAATGGTGATGTATATTCATTGATTTATGATAACAACAATATTTATGCTGCAGGAAACTTTACAAATATTAATACCTTGCCTCGCAACCGGTGCGCAGTTATTGATGCATCCAGTGCAGCAATCGGAAATATGGATCCTGATTTCGGAGGTGCTGTTTACTCACTTGCATTGGATAACAATATTCTTTACGCGGGAGGTGTTTTCACCACAGTATCCAACGGTGCTGTTACGCGTAACCATCTTGCTGCAATAGATATCAGTAATGGAAGCATTACTTCATGGAATCCAGGTACCAATGGAAATGTGAATGCATTAGCGGCTATATCCAATTATGTATTTGTGGGTGGTTCGTTTACAAGTGCCGGTTCACAGACTGTAAGCAATTGTGCCATCATTCGAAGCACCGGTGTAAGTGGGTTGTATTATCCTGTTTATAATTCAGCGGTTAATTCATTATATGTTTTTGATTCAACATTGTATGCAGGCGGTAGTTTCACATCTTATGATGGTAAAGAAGATTACTATTTATCTGCTATTACATTCCCTCATAATGATTTTGCTGTAGGTATTCCTTCAATAAATTATGAAAACCTGGGCATTGTGGCTTTTCCAAATCCGGTAACTGATGTCATATATATCAAAGGAGAATCAAAAGGAAAGGAAAATTTATCTTTAAGACTTTATAATATATCAGGAACATTGGTTTACCAAGAGGAACTAAAACCTCAACACGGAGAATTTAGGCTGGCAATTAATCTGCCTACGCAAATAGTAACAGGCATGTACACGCTACAACTGATTTCCGATAGCAAAACTCAAACTCAAAAAATTATCATTCAATAAAATCTATCAGTTAAGAAAATCGCCTGTATAATCGTAAATTAAACAGGCGATTTTTTTATAGCTATGCATTCTTCAATCAGAAAATAACGATTCTTGTCAGACTGCATAACAATTTTTTTGATTCAACCATTTGATTTAGTTATTAATAATTTCTAACAATGTAATTTTTTTTTGTGCATTGTTTTGTAACCACTTATAAATTTTTCTGCCCGGGATTTGTCAATAACTGATTTTTCACAATTTTTCAGCTTGCAGTCTGTTTAACTTTGCATCTGTTATGACAGAGAATTCTACTTCCGCAAGGAAAAAAAATATAAAAGCATTTACTCCCGATCTTATACAAGGTAAGCTCCCTCCACAAGCAACTGATCTTGAAGAAGCTGTGCTGGGTGCATTAATGCTGGATAAAGATGCTCTGGCCAGTGTGATTGATATTCTGCACCCTGAGTGCTTTTATAAGGACCAGCACCAGAAAATATTTGCTGCCATCCATCAGTTGTTTCATTCAACCCAACCGGTGGATATACTAACTGTAACACAACAATTGCGTAAAAATGGAGAGTTGGAAATAGCAGGTGGAGCTTATTACATCACCCAATTAACTAACCGAGTGGCATCCGCTGCCAATGTTGAATATCATGCACGCATCATCCTTCAGAAATTTATTCAGCGAGAGTTAATACGTATTTCCGGAGAAACCATCCGTGATGCATATGAGGAAACCACCGATGTACTTGATTTGCTTGACCGTGCTGAAAAAAACCTCTTTGCGATTGCCGAAGGAAACATCAGGCGCAATTATGAGGACATGAGCAGCCTTATTGTAAAAGCAATTAAAGAAGTGGAAACAGCTGCACATCAAACGGCAGGCGTTACAGGGGTTCCAAGCGGATTTACCGAGTTAGACCGTGTAACAGCTGGTTGGCAAAAGTCTGATCTGATAATTATTGCGGCAAGGCCTGGTATGGGTAAAACTGCTTTTTGCCTCAGCATGGCACGCAATGCTGCTGTTATGTTTAATAAACCTGTGGCTTTCTTCAGTTGCGAAATGTCATCTCTGCAATTGGTCAACCGTTTAATCTCCAGCGAAACGGAAATTAATTCAGAGAAATTAAAGAAAGGACAACTGGCTGATCATGAATGGGCGCAGTTGAACAGCAAAATTGTTCCGCTTACCAAGGCTCCTATTTATATTGATGATACTCCTGCGCTCACTGTTTTTGAATTACGTGCCAAGTGCAGAAGGCTTGCTGCTGAGAAAAAAATTGAACTGATTATTATTGATTATTTACAATTGATGGTTGCAGGGACTGACAATGGACGTGGCGGAAACCGTGAACAGGAAATAAGCATGATATCACGCTCTCTGAAAAGCATTGCAAAAGAATTAAACGTTCCTATCATTGCATTATCCCAGCTAAGCCGTGCTGTAGAATCACGTGGTGGAACCAAGAAACCACAGCTGAGTGATTTGCGCGAATCAGGTGCCATTGAGCAGGATGCTGATATGGTTTTGTTTATTTACCGTCCTGAATATTATGGTTTGACTGAAGACGAGAACAATGCACCTACAACTAATGTTGCAGAAATTATCATTGCAAAAAACCGTAATGGTGCTTTGAAAAATGTAAATCTTAAATTTGTTGGACACCTCACTAAGTTTACTGATCTTGATAATTTTGATTTTGTTGATGAAACTGTAAGTATTCAAAATCCCAATGTGGAAAATGAACGCATCACCCGTACTTCAAAGATGAATGATATGGACGAAGAAGCTCCTTTTTAAAAAGCTTTCATTCATCATTCACAAAAAAACCTCAACTTTACACTCGTAACATTGTTGTAGTATAATAACAATGGCAATGTTTTTACGTTTAACTTGCTATGAAAAAATATTTATTCTTATTATTTATTGCCTGTTTTTCAATCCACCAGGTACATGCTGCCTACATCCTCATTCCCATGGATGATACGCAGAAGAATCATTTGAAAGCTTATGGTATTGCTTATTGGATTTTGCAAAACAATGTAGAGGTTGACTGGCTGCTTAATTATCGTGGCGGTAGTTTTATGTTTAAGCAACTTGCTCCGCTTGAAAAAGAATGTGTGATAAGGGGAATTTCCTATTCTGTGATTGCTGACGGACAAGCAGCGGGAATTATCAATGAAATATCGCCTGCAGAAGTTAACATGGATGTGGTGAAACTGGAAAAAGCTCCGAAAATTGCTGTTTATTCACCTAAAAATAAATTACCATGGGATGATGCGGTTACGCTCGTGCTTACTTATGCTGAAATTCCTTACGATGTAGTGTATGATGAGGAAGTTGTTTTAGGTAAATTACCATTATACGACTGGCTGCATTTGCATCACGAGGATTTTACAGGTCAATACGGAAGGTTTTATGCAATGTATCATACAGCAGCATGGTATCAGGAGCAGGTACGCAGTGATGAAGCCATGGCACACGGTTTAGGTTTTAGTAAAGTGAGCGAGATGAAACTTGCAGTAGCACAAAAGATTCGTGACTTTACTGCCGGGGGCGGATTTTTATTTGCCATGTGTTCAGGTACTGATTCCTACGATATAGCCCTTGCCGCAGAAGGATTGGATGTTTGTGATAAGATTTATGATGGTGACGGAACCTCGCCTGATTACAACAGCAAGCTGGATTACAGCAAATGTTTTGCCTTCCGCAATTTTAAGCTCATCACCAATCCATTGGAATATGAGTTTTCTAACATTGATGTTACTAATTCACGCAAAGTGCCGCGTAACGAAGATGTGTTTACACTTTTTGAATTTTCTGCCAAGTGGGATCCTGTACCCACCATGCTTTGCCAGAATCATGAGCAGGTTATAAAAGCATTTATGGGACAATCAACCGCTTTCAAAAAGTCATTGGTAAAGCCCGAAGTTTTAATAATGGGCGAAAACAAAGCAGCTGATGAAGCACGTTATATTCATGGAGAATTTGGCAAAGGCACTTGGACATTTTATGGAGGTCATGATCCTGAAGATTATCAGCACATGGTAGGTGATCCTCCCACTGATCTTGCATTGCATCCTAACTCACCAGGCTATAGGTTGATTTTAAACAATGTGCTTTTTCCTGCTGCAAAGAAGAAGAAGCAGAAAACTTAACAGTTCTTACATACTGATTGAGCAGTTAATATCCCTTTAATAACTTCTGCATTTTTGTTTGTATTATTTTAAACATTATAATACTTTTGCATAAGTGTTATCCTCTTAATTAAACTACTTCCACATAAAAATAAACTGTTCCCTGATTTAGATATTAGATTATTTAATCTATCAACTTATCTTAAAGTATCTGCTTACAAAAATTAAATTAAAAATAAATAAAATGAAAAAAATCTTATTACCGATGTTAATTGTGTTGAGTGCATCATGCTTTGCGCAATCACAAAACAGAAATTGTGGTACAATGGAGTACCTCGAAATGCAAAAGAAAGCTGATAGTGCCTTGCAACAAAGGATGGAAGCAGATGAAATTAAAACACAGGAGTGGATAAAGAATCACACAATAGCCAAACCCGTTTATCCGGCTATTGAAGGCTTCAAACCAACAGGAAATGATGCCATTGACAAAGTTAATTATGCAAAAGCCAAGGAAGCATATCTGGCAATGCATCCTGACCTGAGGGCCACATCAGTAACCACTGAAAACAGCAATACTGAGGCGCGTGAAAGAAAAAAACACATGAATTCATTTACCACCAAATAATAAAACAGGAGAAACGATATGAAAAAACTTATACTATCAATTGCAATTATAATTTCTGTTTTAACGGAGAATGCTTATGCGCAGCCATGTCCTTATAATAATACAGCATACCTGTCAGGTCCTGCACCCACAACAGTGGGAGCAAGTGTAGTTGCTACACAAACCTGGGGTGGTGATTATAATACAGTGACTGGCATGCAGGCAGGCTATACTTACGAGATAAGTACCTGCAGCACTCCAACATTCGATTCAGAGTTAACCATTTATCCTGCTGGCGGAGGTACCGCTGTAGCTTATGATGATGATGGCTGCGGTACAACGGGCGGACCCAGTAAAATTATGTTTACACCTACACAATCAGGAAGCTATGATATTTTACTTGATCAGTATCAATGTCTGAGCAATCAGATTGACATGACGATGACCATTACCCTTATTTCAACAGGTGGTGGTGGTAATCCACCGTCATTATACATACCTGTAGTTGTGCATGTGGTTTATAAAAATGCTACAGAAAATGTTAGCAACGGACAAATCATGTCGCAACTTGATGTCTTAAACGCTGATTACCGTAAGTTAAATCCTGATTTTGCACTAACTCCATCAGTATTTCAACCCTTCGGTGCTGATATGAGTATTGAATTTTGCCTCGCCACATTAGATCCTAATGGAAACCCCACAAGTGGTATAACACGCACTTCCACTTCTAATCCAAATTTCTCGC
Source organism: Bacteroidota bacterium (assembly GCA_031363705.1). Taxonomy (GTDB): domain Bacteria; phylum Bacteroidota; class Bacteroidia; order AKYH767-A; family OLB10; genus JANLUX01. Next base: position 2,805 of record JANLUX010000256.1, on the reverse strand, counting down.
AGGCAAACGATCCTAAATCTACTGCCACTGGTGGAAGAGACAACTGGGATCCTATACGTTATCTCAACATCTGGGTTTGCGATTTATCAGGCTCATTGCTTGGATATGCCACATTTCCTGCTAACCTTGCCAGTGATCCGCAGAAGGATGGTGTTGTAATTGACTATGCATACTTCGGAACTACCGGCACCGCTACTGCACCCTTTGACAAGGGTCGCACTGCAACGCATGAAGTAGGTCACTGGCTAAACCTCAGGCATGTGTGGGGAGATGCTAACTGTGGTGATGATTTTGTAAATGACACGCCTACTCAGCAGAGTGCTAATACAGGATGTCCTGCCTTTCCAAGTACCAGCTGCGGAAACGCTCCGAACGGTGATATGTTTATGAATTACATGGATTATACTGATGATGCCTGCATGTATATGTTTACTGCAGGACAAAAGAGTAGGGCAGATGCAGCCATTGCCAACACACGCAATCAGCTTGCTACTTCAGGCGCATGCGGGCCGGTAGGAATTGCTGAGCATAATGCTGCAGATAATTTAGCGCTCTACCCTAATCCGGCAAAACAATTTGTTATTGTCAACTGGAAAACATCCAATAAAAATATTGCCATCAATATTTATGATGTTACAGGCAGAATAGTGTTTTCAGAAAAATTCAGCAGCAATACCGGGTTACAAACCACTATTAATACTTCAACTTTTAATAGAGGTGTTTACGCAGTTGAAATGATAAGTGAGCAAAATCGCGAACTAAAAAAGTTAGTGATTGATTAAATAGAATACCTAAGGTAAAGTAATTAACCCTCGTCATATTTTCTATTTGACGGGGGTTTTTTTATCATGCCTGAATAAGTTTATGGTTACAATAATACCATTAGCTAATATAAAACAGTCTTTTTCTTTTCGCCTCACCCCCGCCCCTTCTCCCAAAGGAGAGGGGGAAAATTTGGTCTATTTTATATTAGCTAATGGTATAATTTATTGGATGTTTTTCTTTTCTTTAAATGTAAAGTAAAAGAAAGGCGTTCAACTATCGCTGAACGCCTTTACAAGGAAAGTTTAAAAAGTAACTAGCGCTGATTTCATCTGTTGCCCTGATTACCCTGATTTCCGCTTCCCTGATTTTTGTTCTGTCCTGTTTGTCCGCTGTTTTGGTTTTCACTGCTTCCTTGTCCGCTGCGCGATCCTGTTGGATTTTTCTCACGGTTTTCGCCTCTCATACCACCTTGCTCATTCTCATCTTCTTCTTCCATGCCAGTTCTTTGATCGTTCTCCTCATCTCTGCGTCCCTGGTAAGATGAACCTTGTGACTGCTGATCTGATTGTTGTCCGGAAGGATTTCTTTGTCCTTGCTGATCTTTTTGATTTTCTGCCATAACTTTTTGTTTTTTAAATGTTAGAATATATGTTAATTGTCAATAAAATAATTTTTATTCTCCTGCGTGAGCTGCTTCCACGTTAATGGATGACTCAGCAATAGTGGTTAAGGTTTCATCCGCTTCTTTTTCTTCTGCCAGTGTTTCTCCCAGTAATGATGCAGCTTCTTCTTCACCTAAAGTTTTTGCAAACACACATAGTGTTCCGTAGGTTGCAATTTCATAATGCTCCACCTTTTGAGCAGCCATAATTATTCCGGCATCACGCACCACACCTTCCTCATGTTCTTGCATAATCTCTTCCGCCTCCTTAATAAGCCCTGCCATCGCTTCACATTTCTTAGCCTGTGCTTTTTCACCTATTGATTCAAATACCTGTTCCAGTCGTGTAACATGTGTTTCAGTTACAGCCAGATGTTCTTCTATAGCATTGGCTAATTCTTCAGTAGAAGTTTTCTTAATCATTTTAGGCAGAGCTTTGGTTAAAGCTTTTTCAGCCCAGTATATATCTTTTAATTCATCTACAAATAATTCCCGTAATCCTTCAGAAGGTTCCTGAGTTTGTTTTGATCTTGATTGTTTTTTAGCGGTTCCGTTTTGCCCGTTTTGAGATGTTTTTTTTGAAGTGGTTTTCATATTGTTATTTTTTTCTTATTTGATAATGGGTTTAATGATTTGATGTTATTTTAAAAAATATTATGCCTTCACTTTTTTTAAAAAAATTGAGATATTTAATACACAATTTGTGGAAATGTCAATTATCATAACTAACCATTACGCTGAATAAAAATATGGCACAGTATTACATCGCTGTGATTTTAAAAATCAAAAACATGAAAAATCAAATACTAAGTTTTACCTTATTCAGTGTAATGATGTTGGTGTTGTCAGGTTGCGCTGCCATAGAGGGAATTTTTAAAGCGGGTATGTGGTCCGGAATATTTATTGTAGTAATAATAGTTGCACTTATTTTCTGGCTCATTAGCAGAGCAGGCAAAAAATAAGCTTGTAACCATGGCATACATTTTTTGCAAAATAAAATGAATGATCCCGGCTATTAGTCTGATAATATTATAATACATGCTTTGATCATTCTAAATGGTATATAAAGAGCTCCCGAAAGGGGGCTTTTTACAGTTGATCTTTAAAGTGAATTAAATATTTTTTTTGCCGTTGGTGGATAGTTGATTGCGCGTGTCATTGGTGAACACTTGGGCAAACCCGTTGTTCGTGCGCCCCATCAGATTCCCCGCCTTGTCGTAGCCGTAGTTCAACTGTTCCTGCGCTCGCGCCGTGCCGCTGGCTTCAAAGCCCAACGCCGTGGTCAATTGCCCGATGCCGTCGTACGCATAACTCCAGCGATTGCCAAAGAAGTTCGTCTGCGTCGTGCGTTGGTGTGCGGTGTTGTAGCCGTACGCGTG
>JANLUX010000267.1:0-14939 GCA_031363705.1 Bacteroidota bacterium | reverse complement strand
CCACTGATCTTTGAAAATATTGCAGTGTAATAATAACCCTTTATTGGATTTTTTTCTAACGACTGGTTATACCGCTGACTGTAATTAGCAAATCCTGAAACTGAATAAGTATTTGATTTGTCTTTAATATTAAAATTGACTGAACTCACATTACCATCTGTTGATGAACCTTCTCTCATCACATTGGTATTGGTAAAACTAACATGTGAATTATTTTTTAACGACTGATCAAAAACCAGAATATTATAATTGTTTAAAACAGCGGTTTGAAATTTTCTTGTCTCTCCCGTTTCGGTGTTTTTAATCGTAGCATACATGGGCGCTGTTACAGCATTAAAAAAGCCAATACCTAATCCTTTGTTTGTTCTTCCGGTTAGTTTGGTTGCATTGTACAGTTGTGATTCAGAAGGATTTTTTATGATTTCCTCCTTGTCATCTAAGTTGTTGGCTACATTAAAATAACCAGATGGTCTCCCTCCTATTCTTCGCGAATAAAAAATAGTTCCATCACGAAATTCCGGATCACCCTGATGAAACAATTCTGTTCCTTCGGTAAAGAAAGTCCGTTTCTCATCAAATTTTGTTTCAAAAGCTGAAAGGTTTAAAACAACATTGTCGGATTGAACCTGTCCGAAGTCAGGAATCAAAGTCATATCCAATGTAAAGCTTTCATTAATTCCATACTTCACATCCATGCCTCCGTTAAGCGAATAATTCGTGTTATAAAGTGTTGGATTGGTTGAAACCGGAACATGCTGCATACCGGCAGAAACATAAGGTGAAAACGAAAGACGAACAGGAGGAGATAAATTACTCAACCCTGTGAGTACACCCCATTGATTCACGATCCCATTTATTTTCGGATCAACAGGGCTCCATGTTGCATATTCATTCAACCGCTTTATGGAACGGGCAAACTGAAGTCCCCATTGTTGTTCTGCTTTCTCAGGAAAACGTATTGCAGAGAATGGAATTTTTATTTCAACGATCCATCCATCATTAACAATACTCACACGGCTATGCCATACCGCATCCCAGTTTTTATCCGTAATATTACTTTGCGATAATCGCACATCACCCTGCACATTGGCAGCACTTAACTCAAAACGATAACCATTGATGTCATCATCATAAGTATCCAGTCCAACTGCGAACACATCTGCATCGGGATAACTTTCGCGTTCACCTAATTGATTGCGTATTCCTTCAGGATGATCATCATAACAATAAGCAGAAACATAAATTGCATTATCATCATATACCAGGCGAGCATCTGTGCGTAATGAAGCAGGCTTTCCAAACTCAGGTGAATAGGTAATAAAACTGGTTGCAACAGCGGCTGATTTCCAGCAACTGTCATTCAGTTGTCCATCAATACGCGGAGGAGTAAAAATACGGATAGCATTGTAAACTACTTTTTGTTCTTGACCATGCAGTTGAAAAGTGAATGCACAAAAAATTATTAATAGTTTTAATTTAGTGATAAAACTGGATGCCTGCCTGATTGCAGAACACCCGGCTAAAAAAAAACCAACAACATCAAAGGAATTTGGTAATTTGATAATTTGATAATTTGATAATATTTTCATTTTTAATTTATCAGTTTACTCACTATCAGTTACCAGTCATCAAATTATCTCACTTATCATTAGCACATCATCAAATTATCAAATCGTCAAATCAACCCTACCAGATTTTTGCTCTTACAGTTTCGTCACGATACATTTTATCTCCTGCTTTTACATCAAACGCCTGGTAAAACTCCGGCATATTTGATGGAGCTGCAATAGCTCTGAACGGACCAGGTGCATGAGGATTGGTCATCACCATTTTGCGAAGATATTCATCTTTGAAATTGCTTTTCCAAACCTGTGCAAAGGCAAGAAAGAAACGTTGCTCAGGTGTGAAACCATTAATTTTTTCTTTTGGTTTTCCGTTTAAAGAAAGCATATATGCCTGGTATGAAACATTTAATCCTCCCAGGTCAGCAATATTTTCTCCGAGGGTTAATTGTCCGTTTACATTTACTCCGGGCAAAGCTTCATATTGATTAAACTGTTCAATAATTTTTTGTGCACGCTCATTAAACCGCGCCCGGTCTTCGTTAGTCCACCAGTTATTTAAATTTCCATTGCCATCATATTTAGAGCCCTGGTCATCAAAACCATGTGATATCTCATGACCAATCACTGCACCAATGGCTCCATAGTTTACAGCATCATCTGCATCAGCATAAAAAAACGGAGGTTGCATAATTGCTGCCGGGAAAACTATTTCATTTAATGTAGGGTCATAATATGCATTAATCTGGTGTGGCAACATCTGCCATTCAGTTTTATCAACCGGTTTGCCCAATTTGCTCACATTGTAATCAAATAAAAACTGGGAGCAACGCATCACATTTGTAGCGTATGCATCACGTTTTATTTCCAGCTTGCTATAGTCTTTCCATTTATCAGTATAACCAAACTTGGTATTGAACTTACTTAATTTTTCCAATGCTTTCTTTTTAGTCTCAGCACTCATCCAGTCTAAATTCTGAATACGGCTCTGATAAACCTGTAAAATATTATTCACCATTTGCTGAACGCGTTGCTTCGATTCAGGACTGAAATATTTTTCCACATAAGCCTCACCAACTATTTCACCAATGTTGGCATCTGCTGCAGCAAGCACATCCTTCCATCGGGGTTTCATTTGAGAAACTCCATTTAAAACTCCATCATTGAAATAAAAATCTTCTTTCTCAAAATCACTGCTTAAAAAATTGCTGGTGTTATCAATAAGGTGCCAGGTCAAATATATTTTCCAGTCATCAAATGAATATTGATTCCAGAATCCATTGAGCGCTTTAAAAAATTCCGGTTGCCTCACTACTAAATTTTCCACAGATGCTGCTCCTGCTTTTTTGAAATAAAGATTCCAATTCATTTCAGGCGTCATTGTTTGTAAATCAGCAACTGAATATTTAAAATAATTTTTTTCCTGGTCACGAAGTTCAACACGGCTCTTACACACTTTAGCAAATTCAGTTTCCATCGCAATAATTTTTTCTGCTTTGGCATCTGTGTTTTGATCTTTCATCAGAGAAAACATTTTTGCTATGTGTTTCTTATACTCTTCACGAATGGTTTTAGACTTCTCATCATCTTTCAGGTAATAATCTTTATCCGGCAAATGATATCCACCCTGCCCTATGTAGATGATGTACTGATCACTCTTTTTAATATCACGGGTAACATAAAAACTAAACATAGTGCCGACACCATTTCTTTGTAAATCAGCAACTGCATTCATCAAACCATCCTTACTATTGATTGCATGGATCATATCCAGATTACTTTTAATTGGATTTATGCCTTGCTTGTTAATAGCTGCTGTGTCCATTGCGCTGAGATAAAAATCACGCAGCTTTTGATGATTACTTCCCATTGGTGCATTACTCTGAACTGCAATATTTTCAAGTATTGTCTTCAGCTTATTATCATTTTGCTTCTTAAGCTCATCAAAACTTCCCCATCGCGCTTCTTCAGCAGGCACCGGATTATTTTTAATCCATGATCCATTAGCATAACGATAAAGATCATCTTTAGGATTAACAGATTTATCCATCGAAGTGATTTCTATTCCTGCACTCTTTGGGTTATCGCCCGGCAATAAAATGAAAGCGCTGAATAAAACCGCAGCGGATAATAGCATAAATAATTTTTTTAACATGATGTGATTTTTAAGGTGATACAAATAAATGAATGAACTTTTAAGCTGACAATATTTTTAGACTTACAAAGGCTTACTGCTGACCAAATGCATAAAATGATGATTATGAATTCTAAGTCGGATACCAGATTATTTTAGTCGTTGATGAACAGAGTTTTGACGATAAGCAATACTATCAGAAATACAATGATGTATATTTGAAAGCAATGATAGAAAATCTCATCCAACAGTTTGAGCGCAAAGTGCCAAACCCACGAATGAAAAGCATCATTCTGCACGCTTTTTTCTGGACGGTGTGGTTGTTTCGCAGTTTCTATGATGTATATGGCCCATGGGGATTTAAAAACGCAGCACTTTACATCCTGGTGGTTGCTGTAACGCAAATGCCAATGGTATATTTTCATTTGTATGTGTTGGTTCCATCGCTGCTGAATAAGAAAAAGTATATACTTTATATTTTGATTACCGCCTGCATGGTGATGCTTTATTCTTATAGCAACTATGCTTTGTTGAGATCATTACCTGAAACCTGGCTGCAACAATTGATGCAACGCTTTGTGCATCGCATCACACCCATGTATGATTTGCTCGAAGGTGTCATTGTGCTCTTGCTTACTTATGCTCTCAAGTACACGCTTATTGCCTTTATCACTCAAACAGAATTGCTGCGTTTGCAAAAAGAAAAATTACAGCTTGAATTGAATGCATTGAAAGCACAGGTAAATCCTCACTTTCTTTTTAATACTTTAAATAATCTTTATTCACTCACATTAAAGAATTCAAACAAATCTTCAGAAGTGGTATTAAAGCTTTCTGATATTATGCGTTATGTCTTGTATCAAAGTAATGAAGCCACTGTTCCGCTGGCCAAAGAGCTAAATTTCATCAGCAACTATATTGAACTGCAGCGCATCCGTTATCCTGAAAATTATAAAATAGATTATAGTGTGACAGGAATGGTAAACGGACAGGAGATTGCTCCGTTATTACTCATTGATTTTATTGAAAATGGGTTTAAACATGGGTTGGAAAAACGCTTTAATGATGGCTGGGTAAAAATTAATATCAATGTTGAAAATAACCGGATGCAGTTTGATGCTGTTAACAGCAAAGGACTAACGGATGATGGCACGGTGGTGCCCAGCAGTAATGGCATCGGACTCACAAACATTAAGAGAAGATTAGAACTTATGTATCGCGGTAAGTCAGAATTGGAAATAAAAGACGGTGAAGAAGAATATAGTGTACACTTAGACCTTGAATTGAAATGAATAAACTCAATTGTATTGTTGTGGATGATGAGCCACTCGCACAGGATGTTATCGAAAGTTACATCAATAACATTAACGAATTAACATTACTGAAAAAATGCTCGAATGCACTGGAAGCATTCGAAGTATTGCACACCGAACCTGTGGATTTAATGTTTCTCGATATTTCAATGCCCGTTATTTCAGGAATTGATTTCCTGCGGTCATTACGAAAAGCGCCTGCTGTTATTATCACTACCGCTTATCCTGACTTTGCGGTACAGGGTTATGAGTTGGATGTAATGGATTACTTAGTAAAGCCAATTTCAATGGAGCGTTTTATGAAAGCTGTGAACAAAGTGATAGAGCGTTATACTGCGCCTGTTGCTCCTCCTCAAAAACAGACTGTCCGTGTTGATTACATGTTTGTGAAGAGTGATCAGAAACTCATCAAAATAAAATTTGCAGACATCGAATACATTGAAGGAATGAAAGATTATGTAAAGATTTTTACGCGCGAACGTATGATTGTTACTTTACACACCATGAAATTTTTTGAAGCAAATCTTCCGGGTAATGAGTTTGCACGGATTCATAAATCTTACATCATTAATCTTGATTCCATCAAATCAATTGCCGGTAACGAGGTGGAGTTGCAAAAACAAAAGCTCCCTATCGGAAGCAGTTACAAAGAAAATTTATTAAGCAGGATTTAAGTTTTAAACTAAGTAAAATTTAATTTAAATCAAATTATTTAATCCGGTTATTTTGAGGAACGAAATAACAAACCATTTTTATTTTTTTGGTAAAGACATAAATAGTTTACGCTTTACAACCGGAATGTGACATCAATTGTAAACCGTAAATTTTTAACCGTAATCCGTAAATTAATTAATTCCCTTCTTCTGATAGTGCCTGCAGCAGCGGAATATTATTTCCTTCCTTAAACGCCACTACATATGCATCTTTGAATCCAGCCTTCTTTATAATTTTAGCAAGTGCACGTGCCTGTTTCATTGTACTGATATGTCCAATAAAATAGCGATGCCATTTCTCATCTTTCATACCATAAAACTGTTCTTTTGTTTTACCTGAAAGATTCTTCTCAATTTGCTCGGGCGATTGTTTCTTGAACGCTCCAATCTGTATCCTGTATTCAAGCCCGTTGGTGGCAGCAAAACCAGCTGGATTATTAGCAGGTGCGTTGCTTTTGTTGATAGCATCATTGAGCATTTCCAGATCCTTATCCGAAAGATTTTTTCCCATTGAATTAATGTCGGCCATAGTAATGGTACTACCCGAATTATCAACTTTAGAAGCAGTGTTTTCCATCCAGCTATCACCCGGTTTAAGATTATTTATTGCTAAATCCTCAGTGCCATCCACATTACGGCTTAAGAAAATTTCCTGTACAAAATAAGTTTCTCCAAACTCAGAAAAAGTAACTGTTTGCTGAGCCGGCTTAAATCCTTCAGCTTCTATTTTAAATGTATAAGTTCCTGGTCCCGGTAACATAACATTGTATGCACCACTTTTAGGATCTGTATTGAGTGCAGCAATTGCTGAATCGTTTTCTGTCCAATTGATATTAATATGCACACCTTTTAAATCGGGCTGACCAATACATGCAAATACTCCTTTGAGTTCAATCGGAATTTGTTTTCCATCATAGGCTACTTTACAAACCAGCAGGTTGTTATAATCGCTTTCGCGTGAAGATGTGAAATAAGCAATCTTATCATCTACTGATGGCACAAAACAATAATCATCAAACGGAGAAGAGTATGGAGATGCCATATTCACCGCAGCCGACCATTTTTTATCAGCCATGCTGAATACTGATTTGTATAAATCAAATCCACCGGTTGACTGATGTCCGAGTGAACTGAAAAATAAAATTTTTCCATCCGGTGAACAGGTTGGATACATTTCATCCTGCTTGGAATTTACGTTTGCATCCAACACATAAGGCGTACCCCAGCTTTCATCCTGTTGTTTATCCACGCGGAAAATATCACGGCTTGAAGTTTCTTTATTGTAAGCAGAATAATACATCACTCTGTTATTGGCAGAAAGAAATACAGTAGGATTTTCTTCATCCATCTCTTTGGTTCGGTATTTTTCAGGCATGGCAAGCATTTTTCCCTGGTTACCGTTAAAAACATATTTGCTGTAGAAATCTGTTGCAGGCACTTCGGTTTTTTCTGTAATGATGGAATCTTTGCTGTGATCCAAAATACGTTTGGCATTGTAACACCATTCAAGCGGTTCATCAGAGTTCCATTTTGTTCTTTGCTTTGGCTTGATGATTTTATTGAATTCAGTTATAGCACGGATACCTTCTTCAAACATATAGTTTAAATGATAAGCCTTTCCGAGATAATAAAATATCTCATCAGGTGTTTTAGGTTTCATCACAGCAGATTCTAAATATTTTACTGCTTTATCCTTATCCTTATTTGTAATAAGTAAACACACACCATAGTAATAATTGTACTTATAATTATTAGGATGATTGCTTACTAATTGTGCAAATAAAGGAGTTGCCTTGTCATAATTCTTTGACAGGAAATACCTTTCAGCCATTTTCGCACGACCGTGATCTCCGTTTCCAAGATTAAAAGGTTTCGCACTAACAATCATTCCTGAGAACATTGAAAGGATCAATGTTAATTCGATAATAAATTTTCTTTTCATAGTACTGTGCTTTTTGCAGCGGTATTTTCTACGATGCATTTGATAGTACGGTTGCAAAAACGGTACTTAAAATGATTCAAAAGCAGTACAAAAAATGAAAAATCTTACATTTTAAAAATTGTTGAATTTCTTAATTGTTAAATTGCTAAAAACTGTCTCATTGCTGAATTGTTATGAATTGTTTTATTGTTGCTGAATTTTCGAAGATTAAAAACAATTTAGCAATTCAACAATAAAGCAATATTCCTTAAAGCTTCTTCTTAAAAAACACCACTTTGCTCTCTTCTCCTTTCAAAAGGCGTTCAATATTTTTTTGGTGAGTGATGAGAACAAGCACTGCCACAAACATGGAGAATACATTCAGACTAGGAATGGTTTCGTTAAATCTAAACATGATAATCACAGGAAAAACAATTGCAGACATCATTGAACTGAGAGAAACATAACGTGTAAACAAAAATGTGAAAGCAAACACACCGGCACACACCAACGCAGCAGGAGGATGTACACCGCTTAAAATACCAAGTAATGTCGCAACACCTTTTCCCCCTCTGAAACCTACATAGATTGGAAAAATATGTCCCAGCAAAGCAGCTACTCCAAGGGTAAGTTTAAAATTTACAAACTGCTGTGTGCCCGGTAAATAGTTTCCGATTATTGTAGCCAGCTGAACAGCAATATACCCTTTTAAAACATCAATAATCAATACCGGAATTCCTGCCCTCTTTCCTAAAACCCTGAATGTATTTGTTGCACCTGCATTTCCACTTCCATATTCGCGTACATCAATACCATAGAAAATTTTACCGATCCAGACTGCAGAAGGTATAGAGCCTAAAAGATATGCACCAATAAGAGCAAAAACGGTAACAGGGGTAATCATCCGGTGGTAAAAATAAACAGTTTATATAATTATTGAGAATAGCTGTGAGAGTTCATAACAGGGTGCATACTTCTACCCCTTGCATAACTGCTCCATGATTGAAAATTAACCAGAATATTAATATTTAAGTCTCCGCGGTTTATAAAACACGGAGACTTAAATATTAAACAATAAAACTTAAGATTAATTTACGCCATGCATCATTTTCAACAGCTTCCTGTAAATACCTATAAGTATTAATGCACCTGCTCCGCTTAATACAATAAAGACACAGAAAAATATAAACAGATTTGAAATTTCAATACCGAGAAAACTAGGAATTTTTGCATCAGCGGAAAGTGCTGCTTCACCTGCTCCCGGAGGAATCAAAGCGCTTAGTGTACCGGCAAATTTGTTTGCAACTGCATTGGCTAAAAACCAGGTACCCATTAATAAAGAGGATAAGCGTAATGGAGCAAGTTTACTAACCATGCTTAATCCGATTGGTGATAAACAAAGTTCGCCCATGGTATGAACGATGTATAATGCAAATAACCAAAACATGGCGATCTTCGTTGATTGATCAATACCATGAACTGCATAAGCAATAATCACATATCCTAAAGCAACCAAGGCTAAGCCATAAGCCATTTTTAAGGGCGATGATGGTTCCATGTTCACCTTGGCTAATTTGCCCCACAGCATGGAAAACACAGGAGCGAGGATAATAATTCCTAATGGATTAATGGACTGAAACCATGATGCCGGAAATTCGTTTTTGGTAAAATCATTAATGTAACCAGTAAAAGTAAGTGCAATCAAACCAAGTATAGTAATTCCCTGTATTGATAAAACAACCTTTTTTGACCATTCAAAAAACCAACCTAAAGCTTTAGTGAGGAAGTAACCTAATAAAATAAGAAAACCTGAAATAAAATATTTACTGATATTGATTGCTATGCTGCGGTCAACCTGCTGATCGGCAAATAGTGTTAGTGAAGCACCTGCCTGTTCAAAACAAGCCCAGAAAAAAATCACAAAAAAAGCAAGAATAAATATTACTATTATTCGTTCGCGCTCATCCTTTGTGAGTGATTTATCTGTTAGTATGACCAATGGCATTATTACCAAAGCGCCATAAATTAAGTATCCTACTAAATCGAGTCCTGCAATGGTATGTGCAATAGAATTTTCATCTGCAACGGCAGCAGCACCAAAAATCGCATTCATTATACCCTGAAAATTAAGCAGAGCAAAAATAAACGCAATAGAACCTAAAATAACTCCATAAGTTTTTAGGTCCATGGTGGCTTTGGGCATTCCTAATGGAGCGCCTTCAGCATCTTTTAAATGTCTGTTTTTTAAAATCTCAAATGAAAGTGTACTTATTATCATTCCAATTCCAGCTGCAAGAAAACCATATTTAAAATCGTGGATATTTCCTGTATCACCTAATCCTCCGCAAATAAGCGGTGAGAAAAAGGCACCCATGTTTATACCCATATAAAATATAGTAAATGCTCCATCAATGCGCGAATCATTTTTTGGATACAACTGACCTACCATTGTTGAAATGTTTGGTTTAAAAAATCCATTACCAACTATAATAAAAGTTAATCCTGCCCACATATAAGAAATGGATGAAGCACTCTGAATACCTTCTATAACGGCATTACCACTCATAAACATTAATAATTGCCCTATTGCCATCATAATGCCTCCCACTAATATACTTCTTCTGTTACCCCAATACCTGTCCGAGATATATCCTCCCAACAGAGGAGTGAGGTAAACAAGACCTGTGAAACTTCCATAAATATTTGAAGCATCGGCATTGGTCATTATCAAAGCTTTAGTCATGAACAATATAAAAATTGCTCTCATGCCGTAGTAACTGAAACGTTCCCACATTTCTGTGAAAAACAACAGGTACAATCCTCTTGGATGCCCCAATTCTGTAGTTGATTTAATCATATAATAATTTTTGGATTTTTTTTGATTGGCGGCTAATGTAGAGAAATTTATTAACCAAAGTTTCAAATGGCTTTTGGTCGGTTTTCAAAGGATTGTTGTCTTAAAGTGAAATGTATTTGCCGCACCTCCCTTTATAACATAAAAATATTAGCATTATCTGGAAATTAAATCGAATAGAAAGAAACATACACGTAAATACATTGAAATATGACAATTAAATTGAAAATCATATTGCAAGTAAGTATAGATTTACACTAAATTTATTCACCAACTAAATTTATTGAACATGAAAAAAAATCTACTCCTGCTTATTGCAATGTACTTTACAAATTCAATCAATGCTCAGATTACTGAAGTGATACTTGGGCAAACCACCTCTGATATGCAAACAAATCGTTCCATGTCGAAAAGAATTTCTAATAATGGTGATGGGACTATTTCAGCAATTTGGCTTGGAAACAATGGAAATCCAAATATTGACAGGGGAACTTTTTATGCGTATTTCGATGGCACGATCTGGCATCTGCCTTCTGCAAGAATAGAAAGTTTAAGAACAGGTTTTCCAAATATTATTGTTAATGCTAATGGAGAATATGTTTTAGCACATACAAACGGAATAGGAATGAACTTGAGTCATCGTCCTGTAAAAGGCATTGGAATCTGGACGGATCAAAATCCGGTTGCAACCTATAATCTTTACCCATCACAGGCAGATGTGTGGAGCAAACTTGCTATAAGCGGAAGCAATGGAGAATATATTCACGCAATTGTGAATTCACAGGGAACAGGAACTACCCCGGTGCTTAATATGAATGGTCCTCTTACATATTCAAGATCTGATGATTACGGTGCTACATGGAGCATTGATCACATAATATTACCAGGAATGGACTTTTCTTATTATCCAGGATTTGGTGCAGAAAATTATCACATCGATGGAAGAGGAAATACAGTTGCAATTGTAACCGGAATATTTGGTGACGATGTGGCTTTGTGGAAATCAATTGATAACGGTAATACCTGGACAAAAATTGTTATTGATTCATTTCCTATTCCAAATTATAATCCTGCCACTATGATATCTGATGTAAACAATGATGGAATTGCTGATTCAGTTGAATCTAATATTGGCGATGTAACAGTTTCTATTGATAATAATGGTTTGTGTCATGTAGCTTATGGGCGTATGATTTATTTTCAGAATACTCCTGGTTTAGGCTCCGGCTATTATCCACTCGTTGACGGCTTATATTATTGGAATGAAAACATGACTTCGCCAACGATTATCGCTTCGGCAGAAGATTTTAATGGTAATGGAGTTATTGATATCCCGGTTGGTGGTGTAGGTAATTATAATACAGGTTTAACCTGTCAACCGTCAATTGGTTTTGATGGAAACAACAATATTTTTATTTCTTATGCAACATATAATGAATTAGCTGATACTACAAGTGGAGTTGGTCACCGGCATGTTTATGCGATTGCTTCATTAAATGCAGGAGTTACTTGGACAACTCCCCTTAATATTTTATTTCTCCCTAACAGTAACTTCCACGAAGGGATATTTCCTAGTCTGGCGCGGTTGGTAGATAATAATTTGAATATTATTTATCAACGAGATCCTTTAGCAGGTAGTGCTTCTACCGTATCGGATATTGTATGCGCAGAGATTCCAAAAACTGCACTAAACACTGTCTTTTCTGTTGAAGATCATCAATCGGAACTAATTTTTTTTGTATCTCAAAATATTCCTAACCCTGCTAAGGATAAAACATCTTTTAGTTACACGATTTTAAAAATTAGCAATGTGAAAATTGAAATATATAATTCACTGGGGCAGCTTAAATATTTCGAGGAAAACAAAAATGTTCTACCGGGTAAACACTTTGCAGCTATAGATGTTTCAAAATATGCAAGTGGTGTTTATTGCTATTCAGTCACAACCAATAATCAAAAAATATCGCATCGAATGATTGTAGAATAAAAAACAAAAGGCGAACTGGATCAGTTCGCCTTTTGTTTTTGTAATCTGTTTCTATCGTCTCATATCTTCTTTCCTGTCTCTTATTCTTTCCAGCAACTCACGTTTAAATTCTTCTTCGGCACGATATAGCCTTGCCACTTTTTTAACTGGCAGCACAGATTTAAACTGTGCATGATATTTTTTTATCACATCTATCTCCTGCTGACGAAAAACAATTTCATCATCCACTAATTTTTCAACTTCTTTATCACCAAGCTTATCAAAATCTTCACGCGCATCGCGGTTACGTTCCCTGCGATCTTTACGTAAGCCCTGAAGCTCATCAGTATATTGATTGTAAACAGGCCAGAAACGTTTTGCTTCATCAGGTGTGAGATCTAATTTCTTTGTGATGAATGCAATTTTCATGGATTCAATTTGCTCTTTGCGATCTTCCCTATCCATCACACGGTCACGTGGTGGTGGAGCACCAGGACGTTGAGCCGGAACTGTTATCCAGGTTAAACAAAATAAGAGGGGGAGAAATAATATTAACTTTTTCATTTTTATTTTTTTTGTTCTATTGTTGAATTGCCGTTTTGTTTTTTTTTATAATTCATTTATTAAATCTGATTCATCCGTATTTGAATCAATCAGGTAATCTTCCAATTCAGTTGATGATTGCTTTGTATTAATATTAGCAGCTAATAATTCTGTCAAAGTAATTTCATCATATTCATATATAATACCTGAGTTGTATATATCATCAGCAGTAATATTTATCTCTGCAACTTGTGGTGTTGCAACATCATTTTTCTTTTGACTGAAATAAACACCTGCGCAAATAAACATTACAATTGTTATAGTGGCATAAGCAAATGCCGGCCGTTGTAAAGGAAGCAATAATTTTTCCCAAATACTTTTAGGCTGAGGAGCATTTATCTGATCCTGAATCCTGGAACTCAATGTATCAAAATATCCATCAGGAACAGTGAATGGGTTTTCTCTTTTCATCCCTCTCAATCCGGGAGCATCTTTCAATTCATCATCATTTTTCATTGTCAATAGTCCTTTGTCATTTTTATTGCTTCATCACTTAATTACCTCATCACTTTTTTCTTATATCTATGATTGCAAACAACATAAAAAGTTTAATCACCAACAATAAATTTCTCAATTTTCTGTACTGCATGATGATAAGATGCCTTTAATGCGCCTACTGAAGTTCCTAAAATTTCTGACATGTCTTCATATTTAATCTCATCATAATAACGCATGTTAAATACAAGTCTTTGTTTTTCAGGTAATGTTAAAATTGCCTGTTGTAATTTAAGCTGCAATTTATCAGCACTAAAATTATCACTGTTGCTGAGCAGGTCCTGCAATTCGTGTTCAACATCTGCAATAGGCAGAAAGAATCTTTTCTTTTTATTTTTCAGATGTGTTAAACATTCATTGGTTGCAATACGATACATCCAGGTGTAAAGCTGACTGTCTTGGCGAAATCCATCCAGACTATTCCATACTTTGATAAAAACATTTTGAAGTATATCATCAGTATCATCATGATCAATTACCATTTTGCGGATGTGATAATAAAGTTTCTGCTGATATTTTTTCACAATCAGGTTAAACGCATAGTGCCTTGCATTCCCCTCAGGATTTCTGAAATGTAATAATAACTCGCCATCGCTGTATTCAGCCATATAAAGATTTAAATAAGGTGGAGAGTAAAAGTTCAGTCAATGTCCATTGACTGAAAAAAAATGAAAAGGTTTAATGGAACGGATTAACTTTTTCCGGCTCGTGCACTTTACGTGATAAAACTTTTTCAACAGCGTTAACAATAGCATGTGCATCCAATCCATACTTCACCATTAATTCTTCCGGCTGTCCGCTTTCACCGAAGCTATCATTAACGGCAACATATTCCTGTGGAGTTGGATGGGTGCGTGATAACAATTGTGCAATTGCATCACCTAATCCACCATTGCGCTGATGCTCTTCAGCACTCACCACACAATGTGTTTTTCTCACTGACTCAAGTATTGCTTTTTCATCCAATGGTTTGATTGTATGAATGTTAATAATCTCAGCTGAAATCCCTTTTGCAGCAAGCATCTCTCCTGCTTCAATAGCTTTCCACACTAAATGACCGGTTGCAAAAATTGAAACATCGGTTCCTTCATTAATCATTACTGCTTCACCAATTTTAAACTTTTGATCATGATCAGTAAATACCGGAACCGTTGGACGTCCGAAACGTAAATAAACCGGACCATGATGTTCTGCAATAGCAATGGTTGCTGCTTTGGTTTGGTTAAAATCACAAGGATTGATTACCACCATGTGTGGCAGCATGCGCATCATACCGATATCTTCTAAAATCTGGTGTGTGGCACCATCTTCACCTAAGGTAACACCGGCATGTGAAGCGCATATTTTTACATTCTTGCCTGAGTAAGCAATGCTCTGG
>JANLUX010000210.1:0-1712 GCA_031363705.1 Bacteroidota bacterium | reverse complement strand
AAATTTTGTACATCGCTCTTTCTATATCTGTTGCAGATTTAAGCCTGCCAGATAACTTATCTAATGGAATTGTAAGTTCATTCCCATCAATATTTAGAATAATAAAATCTTGATTGAAACGAATTGTCTCTATTTTATGTGTAGCTATCATGTTATCTTTTTAAAAAAATTATTCTATGAATCAATTAAAATATCAAAGTTTTGAAATATTATTTTCCGTACTTCTCGTTTATCTTTTGGTGACATTAACTATACTCTTCTTTAATATCCATCTCATCAACTAATATCCAATATTTACATTCCATATCGCCTTTCTCTGCATGAATGTGAATTGGCTCTTTGTTTTCATTCGCATAAAAATAAAGTCTTCACCCTAAAATAAATAAAACTGTTGGCATACAACACAAAGTTAATAATTCTCATTCGTATTTTTATATGAAGTTTTTAGCTCAAAGCTGTATAAGCAAAGCAGATAAATTCTGATTCTCCTATTTGGTTACCGTTTACCTACGTCGGCAAAAAGGCGGCGGCGGCTCACGAGGGTAAGTGCTGGTTTGCGGATGGATTGGGAACACCCACCGAGGCGAAAATTTTGAACACGGCGTTGGTTGAAAATCAGACGCCGGCAATTGGGCTGCCCAAGGTTGTAATTTTTTTAAGAGTTAATTCTTTTTATTGCGGGAGTGTTAGGCAGCGGGGTTTCACGTAAGAATTTTTTGGTTATGGAGTGTGCGGTGAAAACCCCGCTGGAACAAAAAGGCACAACTGTTTGAATTATGCAGTCACTTTTGTTCGTGCAGTTGTAGTTCCCCGCTTGGGCGGGGCAGGTTTTGCAGTTCGTTTTTTTTGTTGCTCTTTACGCAACTTAATAAACGCACTGAATTCTTTTCGTTCTTCGTCAGTCCATGGTTTGTCCAGAACAGTGAAGTCAACATTTTTCGGTTCTCTGATTAGTCCCATTTTGTTTATTTTTTAAAATACTGATTAATTAATCTGTTTGCTGCTGGAGTTTCAATCATCATTTTCGTGCCTCTGAAATGAGTTGCAAAAAGTGTTTCTTGATAGTGCTTCACCAAAACTGTCTTGGCATCAAAAGCAAGATAGCCATCATAACCTTTTTCAAAAGAAAGTTTGCAAGCGAACGCAACTAAGTTGCCTGGAACACCTGCGTAAATTTTTGACTTGCCTTTGTTGAACTTTGCATTTTCAATCAAGTGCATGTAAATGTGGTCGCCTTGGTAGCTTAAACTTATTAGTCCTTGAATAATTTTTTGATTGTCTTTGATAACAAGTTTGTACACTTCTCTGTTAGTAAGTTTAACTTGCTCTTGCCACTTAAACTGCCAATCAGCTTTATTTATTTGCTTGCTGTCCTTAGCGAAAAGTTGAAAAATATCAGTGTTAAACACATCACCAGAAACTGCATTCTCAATGGAATTCGTCAGTTTATCAATCTCAATGTCAACTAATATTTTCTTCTGCTTTTTCACTCATCAAAGATGCGAAAAAGTCGTCAAAGAAAAGTTCATTAAGTGCACAAATGTTGAGGGTTTTGTTACACCAACTCCGCCTTCGCTTTCATCTTATCCAAATAATCCCACACTAAACTGCTGGCACCCAAAATCGGGGGCGGCTTGGTGTGCATGGCAGAGGGGAGCACTTTTATTTTTCCCTTTGTTGATGTTGGTCAAAAATGTCGTTGTTGCGTCAGG
>JANLUX010000080.1:0-1865 GCA_031363705.1 Bacteroidota bacterium | reverse complement strand
GGCACTGGGTTTGAAAAATATTTTCCAGGCACATCACCGGCAAACTTCAACCACTTCACACGGATAAATTCGGATGACTTCACAGTTTGATTACCCGACCAAAGCCCGAAGTTCCGCAGGTGCCAATGGTGACGGATAACGTTTCGGGGATTAAAGAAGTTTTAAAATGAAAAAGATAGATGTAACCATGTTTGAGCCTGTACAATTGCTTGATAAAAGTAGGAAGTTTGATAACGTAACCAAGCTTTTCATTTTAAAATTTCTTTTAATCTTTTGTTATGCGGTCGTATGTTGTTTGATAGCAGTAGGAACGTTTTGAATCAGTAGGTAAGTTTGATAGCGGGGGGCAACGATAGCAGTAGGTAGTTTGTTTGTGTAAAGGTGGTTGATAGCTGTAATAAAGTTTGATGACGGTTTATATGTCGCATAACATCCTAATATATGCACCTCCTACATTTATAAGTCATTGACATTGCTGCAAATCTAAAAATATTCTGCACCTTTTGCTGAAATATTCTGCACCTATTCACAAACCTAATTTATCTAATGGGCTTTGCACTTTGCTTATTTGTTTATTGCTTACATGGGTGTAAATCATAGTAGTGCGCAGGCTGGTATGTCCTAGCAGTTCTTTTATTGTGATTAAATCTGTACCGCTTTCTAACAGATGTGTTGCAAATGAATGCCTAAGTGCGTGTATACTGCCTTTCTTTTTTATTCCCGCTTTTTGTTTTGCCTGTTCCATTATTTTGGCCACACTGCGTACGCTGTATTGTTCATTGTTTATTCCTTCAAACAACCAAACTTTTGGTTTTCTTTTTTCCTGTTCATAATAAGTTATCAATAAGGTGAGCAATGTTTCACTCAACATCACTTGCCTGTCTTTTTTCCCTTTTGCTGAACGGAGGGTGATCACCATTCTGCCTCTGTCTATTTCCACCATTTTTAAGTCCGTTATTTCGCTAATCCGTAATCCGGCTGAGTAAGCCAGGCAAAGTATTGCGCGGTGCTTTAGGTTCTCGGTGCCCAGTATCATTTTTCTCAATTCATTTTCAGAAAACACCGTGGGCAGTTGTTCAGGTTTCTTCGCTCTGGGCAAATCATACATTTCTTTAGATCGGTTTAATAATTGCTCGTAGAAGAATTTAACAGCATTAATTAATTGGTTTTGCGATGTAGCGCTCCATTTAATGTTATTGCGAAACTGAAATAAAAAATCAAGTATCTCAGGTTTTGTAATGGCCGATGGTTTCCTGTCAGGAAAATGATTTAGAAAAACTAAAAACCAGTTGCGGTAAACTGAAATGGTGTTTTCGCTATAATTCTTTAATTTCAGCAGGGCCAGGTAAGCAGCCATTGCCTTACGTTGCACTTCGCTTAAGTTATGATGCAGTTGTTTTTGAACTGTAATTGCTAATGGCTGACAGGTTGATGATTGCATTTACTTGTGGTTTATTAATTGTAAAAATAAATTATTATTTGATTTGAAGGTTCACCCGTGGTTGTTGTTTGATCCAGCGTCACAAATTACTAACAAACATAACCAAAAAAACCGCCCCTCACAGGTCGGCTCAAACATTCAAAATTTATAATGTAAAATTTAAAATTCCAATCACACATTCACCTTACTCTTGCTCATCGTCACAGCAGGCATTACAAAGTCCGGAGTAAGTGATACAGTCATCGTTGTGGATTTACCACGGTTAAACTGAATCTGCTCCTTTCTCATAGTAACGTATCCCGCCTTGCTGATGATTATATTTTGTTTTCCTTCAGGCACTGAGCTGATGGTACATTTTCCCGTAGCGCTTGATTCACCCGTAAGCGAAGTATTTTCTATCTGAATTGTGCAGCCCATCAGCGGG
>JANLUX010000162.1:0-2407 GCA_031363705.1 Bacteroidota bacterium | reverse complement strand
TGATTCTGTAGAAACTTTGAATTCAAAATTAGATCAGCAATCAGTAAATTAATTCGGCAGAAAAAATTATTTTGACGCAAAGGAAAAAATGGTTTATCACCAACAACCTCCTCCTCATTTCAATAAAAATTTTAATTTATTGCTTGAGCATTTATACAAGAATCAAAAATCTAATTATACAAATTTTATTTTCTCTGATTCTGCCAAACAAGTGGAGCGCATCTATTCCATATTTGAAGACATAGCAAAACCTGAAGAACATGCTGGAGTGGAATTAAAATTTAATCCTCTGTTTATTTCCCTTCACGAAGGCTTTATTGATAACGATTTACGTTTTGCGTGTTATACCGATCACCAGATTTTTGATCGCTATCATCGCTTTCGCTTACGCAAAAATTACAGTCGCAGCGAAGCCATCACACTTAAAGATTTATACAGCTTAAAGCCCGGTGATTTCATTACGCACATTGATCACGGCATTGGCCGTTTTGCAGGTTTGGAAACTATTGATGCTCCCGATTCCCGATCCATCGGGACGGGAGGAACCAAACAAGAAGCCATCCGTTTGGTATATAAAGACAATGATATTCTTTACATCAGCATTCATTCCTTACATCGCATTGCGCGTTACACAGGTAAAGAAGGAACTGCGCCTTCATTAAATAAATTAGGTTCAGCAACATGGGCTACACTTAAGCAAAAAACAAAGAAGCGTGTTAAGGATATTGCAAAAGATTTAATAGAGTTGTATGCAAAGCGGAGAGTGCAAAAAGGATTTGCATTTACAAAGGATACTTATTTACAAACTGAATTAGAAGCATCTTTTATTTATGAGGACACACCCGACCAGATCAAATCAACACGTGATGTGAAACGAGATATGGAAAAAGATTACCCGATGGATCGCTTGGTGTGCGGTGATGTGGGATTTGGAAAAACAGAAATTGCAATTCGCGCTGCATTCAAAGCAGTGACGGATGGAAAACAAGTTGCAATATTGGTTCCCACAACTATTCTTGCTCTTCAGCATTACAGAACATTTAAAGATCGGTTGAAAGATTTTCCATGCACAGTTGATTATATCAATCGTTTTAAATCTTCTGCACAACAAGCCGAAACATTGAGAAAACTTGCTGAAGGGAAAATTGATATTCTGATTGGCACCCATCGTTTGATAAGTAAAGATGTGAAGTTTAAAGATCTGGGTTTGATGATTATTGATGAAGAGCAAAAGTTTGGTGTTGCATCAAAAGAAAAATTAAAAGCAATGCGTATTAATGTTGATTCTCTCACACTTACTGCAACTCCGATTCCACGTACATTACAATTCTCATTGATGGGAGCACGTGATCTTTCCATTATCAATACACCTCCGCCAAACCGTTATCCCGTTACAACGGAGGTACATGTATTCAATGATAAATTAATTAAAGAGGCGATTGAATATGAGGTGTCACGTGGTGGACAGGTTTTCTTTGTACACAACCGCGTTCAGGATATTCATGACATCGCAGCAATGATTAAAAAACTTTGTCCGAATGTTAAAATTACCGTAGGACACGGACAGATGGATGGTGATAAACTGGAGGAAGTGCTGATGAGTTTTATTGAAGGTGATACGGATGTCTTATTAGCAACTACAATTATTGAGTCCGGTCTTGACATCAGCAATGCAAACACCATGATCATAAACAATGCGCATCATTTTGGTTTGAGTGACTTGCATCAGATGCGTGGTAGGGTAGGACGTTCGAATAAAAAAGCATTTTGTTATTTGCTTGCTCCTCCGCTCACAGTATTAACTCCCGAGGCACGTCAGCGTTTGAAAGCCATTGAAGAACATGCAGAACTAGGAAGCGGTTTTAATGTTGCTATGCGTGATTTGGATATACGTGGTGCAGGAAATTTATTGGGTGGTGAGCAAAGTGGTTTTATTTCTGAGATTGGTTACGAGATGTATCAGAAAATTCTGGATGAAGCCATGCAGGAATTACGTGAATCAGATTTCAAAGATTTATTTCCTGAAGAAGAAAATCCAAAGTATGTGAACGACTCACAGATTGATACCGATCTTGAAATGCGTATTCCTGATGATTATGTAAGCAACATCACCGAGCGATTGAATCTATATAAAGACCTCGATGAAATTGAAACAGAAGAAAAACTAAAGGAGTATGAACAAAACCTCCGTGATCGTTTTGGTCCTTTGCCCAAACAGGTTTTTGAATTAATGAATACCATTCGCTTGCGCTGGAAAGCAAAACAAATTGGTTTTGAAAAAATTATTTTAAAGAACAAAGTGTTGAAAGGATATTTTGTAAGCAATCCAAACTCCGATTATTTTAAGTCAGCACAATTTAATGCTGTGCTGCAGTATGTGCAATCAAATCCACGGCTTTGCAAAATG
>JANLUX010000120.1:0-3742 GCA_031363705.1 Bacteroidota bacterium | reverse complement strand
GATACCTGTGATGCTTCAGGAACTACCTTAACAACTTACTCTGATAATTTAACTGTTACAACCGCAAGTATTAACTTTTCTAAATTTGCTAATTATGTAAATGCCGCAGTCAATGGAACTATCAGCGGTAATAATAATGCTGGCTACACAGTTAATATCCCCTCACAAACAGTAATGTCAGGAAATCCTGCCGCAAACAGAACTTTTGCAGGTTCCGGAACTATTGAGTTTGCAAAAGTTGGTGCTAATATTGTAAGAACAATGGTTATTGAATTTACAGAAACAACCAACGGGATGACTACTAATTGCGTAGACACCTATACTAAATAACAGAGAGTTACATATTTAAAAAAACCGGATGAATCATCGTCCGGTTTTTTTTATTATATACCCATACATCTTAATCAATTATTTTTGCTTCTATATATTTAATTAATGTTCAGATACGCCACCATCAAATTAATTTTCATTACTGCCACAGTAACAATCTTGTTTTATTCCTGCAAACCTGAAGATGACACAATAGACCCGGTCATTTTGTTAAAAGGTGCTAATCCTTATAATGTTGATTCTATTGGGGGTAGTTTTCAAGAGCCTGGTTTTACTGCAGTGGATGAAAATGATGGTGATATAACTAATAAAGTAGTGGTGCAGTATCCGATAATTATGAATGACTCCTCTAAATCCTATCAGGTTAATTATAGAGTAACTGATTATGCGGGTAATATTTTCACAACATATAGAATTATTAATATCCGAAATACAATTGCCTTTCTGGAAGGTGTTTATAATGACACACTTAAATGCGATAATGATTCAGACGTATTTTATCAAAGTACTATCATTCCCTCACCAGTAATCAATGGAAATTTTGGAATAAGCAATTTTGCAAATAAAGGTTCTCAGGCAGTCCTAAATGGAACATTTGATTCGGGTGGTAATCTCACTTTTCAAACACCTGTAAGTTTATTGGATTCAGATTCCACAGTTGTTTTGAATATCGTCTCAGGAAATCTGACTCTGGATCCCAAATTCAGACTTGAATTACTTTTTGATGTAAAGAATGATACCATTCCAGGTTCAAGGCAATGCAGAGTGATAATGGTGCGTTAAAAATTTGTAATCACATTTGAAAAAGTGATGTACAGACCAGTTATCAAAATAGTAAGTGGAATAATTACACGTGTTACGTTAGTGCTGTGTAGAACAATTTGCTCAGGCAATGTCTCTTTCATGGTTTTTTATAGATAATTGTATTGTTTGCAAACGCTGTTCCACAGCGGTTCTTTGATACTTGTTGTTCATATCTTTAATCCAATTGATAAACCGACACATTTGCTTTATCAATTTAAGATTTACCTCCCTATCGAAAATTAAGTTATCTCCAACTTAACAGAATAATAAATTTTATTTGGCATAAGACAATAAAAGTTAGGTCAATCATGCTTTAGAAAGTATAAATTTTTTAGAAAAACCTGGTACTATGTCCCGCCTACCCTGTTTATTAAAGTATGAGATAAAAAATTACCTATACCCTATTCAGGCTTAATAATATTTTTTTGAAAAGACAATTTCAAACAGCTAATTTGTAAACTTTATAAAATAACAAGAGTCCCGGCCTAATGGCCGGGACTCTTTGAAAATAATTCAAAATAATTTTAAATCAAGATTTACTCAACCACTATTCGTAGTTGTTCATTTGCTTCACCCATCTTGAATTGAAGCATGTAGATACCTTTTGCCAGATTATTGACATCAAGTTCTAAATGGTTCTCTCCATTAGTAGCAGTATTTACATCGCTATAAACCATACGTCCTGTCATATCCATCAACTTAATATTATACTGTTGGTCTTCAATACAGTTGAAATTTACATTCAACAGTTCTTTAACAGGATTCGGATAAACTAACACTGAAGAAATAAAGCCGGCATCTTCCATTCTGCAGTTAACAATGCTTACACTTTTATTTCTTGCAATTGATGTTCCGCATGCATTGGTAGCTGTAACTGAAATAGTTTTTGTACCAGTACTTAACCAGGTTACATAAATCTCCTTATTACCTTGATTTGTAAATGTCGCACTGCCAGCAGGAGTAATTGTCCATGTCCAATAATTAACTGCAGAACCATTGCATGTTTTATAAGTCAATGGGACATTAGAACCATTGCATACTGTGTTGCTACCATTAATAGAACAAGGTTGAGATGGAATACTCACACCTTTTACACCCTTGGATTTACTATTAGAAGTTCCCCTGCAATTTGAAGCACTAATTTTAATAGATCCGGAATTAAAGCTTGTAGTAGTACTTACTGTAATGGTGGTAGTTCCTTGTCCACTAACAATGGATAAGCCTGATCCGCTAACTATCCATGTATAGGTGGTTGTGAAATTAACCCCGATAATTGAATAGGTTGCAGTGCTTCCTTTACAGATTGAACTGGGTCCGGTAATTACACCTGGAGTCACCGGTTTGCTTGGAGGCACATTAGCTGGTTTGCAATTATATCCGCTTGAGCCGCAATCATTGTTAGCTGTAACACAGATCGCACCACCTGCATAGCTATTTCCAAAGCTTACTGTAATAGATGTTGTACCCTGTCCAGAAGTTATTGTTGCTCCGGTTGATCCTCCTGATGGCACAGTCCAGGTATAGGAAGTTGCTCCTGGCACTGCAGCAATACTATAGGTTACACCTGACTGACCTTTACAAACCCAGATATTTCCAGCAATTGTACCGGGAGTGGCAGGCACAGATCCTGATGATCCTACAACTGCGGGTTTTGAAGTAACACATCCGCCTGAAGTTACAGTTACAGTGTATGTGCCGGCAGCCAGATTTGTTATTGTTTGCGTAGTCATTCCTGTAATCCATAAGTAAGTATATGCACCTGTTCCACCTGTTGCATTAGCCGTGGCTGTGCCATCCGCTGGCGAACAACTGGAAGGAGTAGTGGTAGTAGTAACCGATGGAGATGATTTCGGTGCTGAAGTTCCATTGCCAGGAGCACTGGTACAGCCACCCACCGTTTGTGTTACTGTGTAAGTTGCTGCATTGGTTACTGTGATGCATGCTGTTGTTGCTCCATTACTCCACATTAACGATCCGCTGTAATTGCTGGCACATAATGTTGAGCTGCCGCAATTATTGGTAACCGTTACTGTCGGTGCATTTGGTGTAACATCAGTATGAGATATTACTCCTGTTGAAGAATCACAACCGTCTACTGTGCATGGATTGTTATCATTAACATCAACCGGTGTATGGGTAACCGCACCTGTTGAAGGGTCACATGCATCTGTTGTACACAAATTGTTATCATCTGTGTTTACAGGATTGTGATAAACTCCTGTTACAGGATCACAACCGTCTGTAGTACAAGCGTTGTTATCATTTGTATTTACAGGATTGTGGAATACGCCTGTTGCAGGATCACATCCATCTATTGTACACTGATCATTATCATTTGTATTTACAGGATTGTGGAATACTCCTGTAACAGGATCACAACCGTCTGTTGTACACTGATTGTTATCATTTGTATTTACAGGATTGTGGAATACTCCTGTAACAGGATCACAACCGTCTGTAGTACAAGCGTTGTTATCATTTGTATTTACAGGATTGTGAAATACTCCTGTTACAGGATCACATCCATCGGTTGTACAAGCGTTGTTATCATTTGTATTTACAGGGTTGTGGAATACTCCTGTTGAAGGATCACAACCATCTGTTGTAC
>JANLUX010000116.1:0-4515 GCA_031363705.1 Bacteroidota bacterium | reverse complement strand
GTTTGGCACCGGAATCTCCATCAACGTTAAGATAGTAGGAGCGAGGTCAGCTAATCTGCCATTGTTGATTTTTTTATAACGATCATCAATTAAAATACACGGAACCGGATTTGTTGTATGTGCAGTGTAAGGTGTTCCATCAGGATTAATCATCATATCTGCATTGCCATGATCGGCTATAATAATAAATGAGTAGTCTTTTGAACGACCTGCTTCCACCACTTCACTTAAACACTGATCTACTGTTTCAACAGCTTTTACTGCTGCAGAAAAAACTCCGGTGTGCCCCACCATATCTGCATTTGCAAAATTCAAACAGATAAAATCCACTTCTCCTTTTTTTAATTCATTTACGATAGCATCCTTTACTTCAAATGCGCTCATCTCCGGTTTTAAATCATAGGTTGCCACTTTGGGAGATGGAATCATTATCCGGTGCTCATCTTCAAATGGCATCTCGCGTCCTCCGGAAAAGAAAAATGTGACATGCGGATATTTCTCAGTTTCTGCAATCCGGATTTGTGATTTTTTATTTTGTGATAATACCTCTCCCAAAGTCATGTTTAAATTATCTTTCTCAAAAACAACTCCTACATTTTTAAAAGTTGCATCATATCGTGACATGGTAACATAATGCAGTTGCAACATCTTCATTTGGTATTCCGTTAAATCATGCTGCGTTAAAACTTCTGTTATCTCCCGGCAACGGTCTGTTCTGAAATTAAAGCAGATTACAGCATCCCCGTTTTTAATGGTAGATAATGGTTGATTATTAATATCAGAAACTACAATCGGTTTTATAAATTCATCCGTTACTTCAGCACTATAAGAATCTTCGACAGCCTGTTTCCAGTTAGTTGTTAAATTCCCGGTTCCGTTTACCAGGGCATCATAAGCAATTTTAATACGTTCCCATCTTTTATCACGATCCATCGCATAATATCTTCCGGTGATTGTTGCAATCTTTCCCGTTGTAAGGTCAAGGTGTTGTTGTAATTCACTCAGAAATTCTATTCCGGTTTTTGGATCGGTATCACGTCCATCCGTAAATGCATGAATAAAAACATTCTTTAACCCCTGTTCATGCGCCATCGTGCATAGATGTTTCAGATGAATGATATGAGAATGCACTCCACCATCTGAAACCAATCCCATTAAATGAAGATTCCGGTTATTTTGTTTTGCATAATGGAATGTGTCCTGCAAAACAGAATTTTTATCTATGGTACGTTCGCGTACTGCTATATGAATGCGTGTTAATTCCTGGAACACTACTCTGCCTGCACCAATGTTCAGATGACCTACTTCCGAATTTCCCATTTGTCCTTCAGGCAAACCCACATCTTCACCCGAAGTGCTCAATTTAGAATTAGGATATGCTTTGAGCAAACCATCCATAAAAGGAGTGTTTGCACTGGTGATTGCATTGCTTTTTGTATCAGGTGCAATCCCCCATCCGTCTAAAATAATTAATGCAACTTTTTTTGACATTTTGTTTATTTTTTTGTCATGCTGAGGTACGAAGCATCTCGCAACACATTAGAGAAATGCTTCGTAGCTCAGCATGACAAATTTTCGAAGGCAAAAATAATCTTATACAACAGGAAAACGGATTTCAAATACAGTTCCTGAAGGATGATTATCGCGCACTTCAATTTTTCCTTTGTGCATATTTACAATGTGCTTAACTATATAAAGTCCAAGTCCTGTTCCTTTTGTTCTTCGTGTTTCTTCATTGCCAACACGATAAAATTTATCAAAGATTTTATTTTTCTCGTTATCAGGAATTCCAATCCCCTGATCCCGCACTGTAAGTATTGCATATTGATTATTTCGCGTAAGCACCACTTCTATTAATCCTTCTGCACCCGAATATTTTTCAGCATTCTCCAGTATATTTATGAGCATTGAACTGAGCGCTAACGAATCACCTTTGATATGAATACCCGGTGTTATCTGGTGAATGATATTATTATTTCGTTCCATACGCTCCATATGGTCAGAAACCGTTTTATGTATGAAATCAGAAAAATGTATTTCTTCCAGTATCAGTTTTTCGTTATGACTGTCAATGCGTGTGGCAAGCAAAACATTTTCAACAAGTGTATTGATGCGGTCAGTTTCAATAATTGCTTTGCTCAATACTTCTTTTTGTTTGGTTTCATCTAAATGATGTTTTTGTAATGTCTGCAGGTTAAGCTTTACTGCTGCAAGTGGAGATTTGAATTCGTGCGTTACAGATAACAGAAAGTTTTTTTGCTGGCGCGATAATTCTACTTCGCGTTTAAAAGCAAGATTGGTTCTGTAAATTCCAAATAACAAGAGGCTTAAAAAAACTCCTCCTTCTCCCAGCACCATGCTCCAGCGCTGATGTAATTTCTTATCATATAATTTTTTTGCATTTGCCAGTTCCTGCGGATTTGAATGTTTTGCTTCGAGCAATTCTATTTTATAATCATACACTTCATCATTCAAATCAATTAATAAATAAGCCCACCAGCTGAATTGAAGCAGAACATAAAATACAAGGATGTAGAATAAAACAAGAGGACGCATCATGGTTTTTGAATATTTAATTGGTAATGATTGTTGTTCTGCTTTGTCATTTATCCTGTTATTTATGCACTTTCAGCTTCTCTATCATTTTATTCGAAAATGTATCTGAATAAGGTCCGTAAGCATTTACCAAAACACCTTTTATGTTTTGATCCAGAGATGAAACAGCATACACGATGGTTTCGTCAGCCGGATCAGTTTCCCCCTCGAAACGATGTACTTCATCAATGTTAAATTCCTCCGGACTTAATGAAAAATTTTTATTATGACAAACCACACATTCATTACCGGCTATCAGGTTATCTATGTACCCTCTTTTAATTAAATCGTTTACAGCTTCGCTTACTGTATCATAATTTTTCATGTTAGTGATTTATAAAAAATAATTATTGAATTCCTGTATAAATATATTTCTCAAAGGTATTTATCATCCATCATATTAAGCATGCCGGAGCAAAGTTTCCATCTTCAATGGATTACTTTTACACAAAAAAAAATAGAATGGAAAAAATTAAGCTGGCGGATTTTGATACACGCGCTCCGCAAAAACTTAATAAGGAACAAGTAAAAAAAGAAACGCAAAAATTAAAATTCAAATTAGAAGAGTTGCAAAATCTCTTGTATGCTGAAGGCAAACACGCGCTGCTGATAGTTATGCAGGGAATGGATGCCTCAGGCAAAGATGGGGCTGTAAAAAATGTATTTAACTCAGTAAATCCGATGGGTTGTCGTATTATATCTTTTAAGCAACCGTCCACTCTTGAATCCAAACACGATTTTCTCTGGCGCATTCACAAAGAGGTTCCTGAAAAGGGAATGATACATGTTTTTAACCGCTCGCATTATGAGGATATAATTGTTCAGCGTGTGCATAAGTGGGTAAACGAAAAAACAATAAAGCAAAGGTTTGATCATATTAATAATTTTGAAAAGCTCTTAACAGAAAGCAACATTGCTATTCTTAAATTTTACCTGCACGTTTCAAAGGAAGAACAGTTGCAACGCTTGGAGGAACGGCTAAGTGATCCCACCAAAATGTGGAAGTATAATGAGAATGATATTAAAGAACGCGCTTATTGGAAAGATTACATGGATGCTTATGAAGATGCTTTTGTAAACTGTTCAGCCTATTGCGAATGGAACATTATTCCCGCTGATCAGAACTGGTATAAAGAACACCTGATTGCTAAGAAAGTGGTGGAAACACTGGAGAATTTTAAAATGAAATTCCCCGGATTGAAAGCAAAATGAAAAGGGCTGCTTTATACCAGCAGCCCTTTCAAATTTTTAATTGATATTTTTTATTTCTGTATCATTAGTTTTCCGCTCACTAATGAATTGTTTTCATCAGTAACCCTGTAATAATAAATACCCGGTGCGTATGCTGAATTGTTCAGTTCAAAATCACCGTTGGTTAACTTGTTTTTTTCGATAACTGATTTTCCAGTGCTGTCATACAATTTAAAATTCACTTCTGAAGTGGCGTTTTCAATGTGAATGGTTGCTTTATCAGCAGTTGGATTAGGATAAACAGTAACAGATAAATTATCAGTATTCTCAACTGTAAGTCTTTCAACAGTTGAAGCCTGTACTGGTGCCATAGCAAAAGATGCATTCACTATTTTGCATTTAGTTTTAGAGCAATGATGAATGGTGTCAAACATTGTTACACAAACCTGGTAAATTCCCGGAGACATGTAATTATGAACAGGGTTTGCTAAATTAGAAGTAGTTGCATCGCCAAAATGCCACATATATCCTGTAGCGTTGGGTGATGATAAATTATTGAAACCATAAGTAAACGGACTTGAAAGATGGTGATAATTGAAATTAGCATGGCAGTTAGGCGTGTTATTCCCAATATGTATGCTGTCGCAATGGTTGGTAGTACAGAGGACATTGCCAGTCGTTGGTGACATTACTGTAACTGTTAAACATACCTGGTAATGCCCCGCTGCA
>JANLUX010000102.1:0-3525 GCA_031363705.1 Bacteroidota bacterium | reverse complement strand
CATACGAAAGATCAATGTTTAGCGTGTCAGCCGGATTGTTCTGATTAAAAAAATGATAACGCACATAAGAAGTTCCGCATTGGCCATTAGAAAACATGTCTGTTTTAAACGTATTGTCATAAGCACCGGGAGGAATAATCGCAGGATCTGATGAAACAGGTGTGTTAGGCGGATAACAGTTAGGACCGAAACAAAAAGCTTCTTTATGTGATGGCATCATGCTAACCAAAACCCGAGATACCATTGCATACAGCGTGTCAGCGCCCTGATTTTGTATGGTAATATAAAATTCAATAGGATTAACTGTATCAGGAGCAGTATTTACATTGGTAAAATTACTGGGTACCATTTGGGCACTGATATTACCACTGAAAAATAATGTAGCTGTTATGAATATAAATGTGAATGTTTTTTTCATATTATTTGTTAATTTGACTCTGTAAAGAAACGAATTTTTATTTTGACTGCCAAGTTAATCTTAGGGTGTGCAGCTTAATCTCCTGAAGCACTATTTATACTCCCTTGAAAGAAATGGTTTGTAACCATGAATATGTCCGATTTTACCAAGACTAACCGAAGGATTATATAAAAATTTACATTATGGGTGTTGTTTCTCATGAAATAATTTTTAGCTTTACGGCATCATTCCCATTTATTTATCTCTAAACAAACTAAAAATCTCATGAAGAAACTGTACACCCTATTAACAGTGTTATTACTGACCAGTTTAAGTTATGGTCAAAGTCCACGCTTAGTGCTGGTAGAAGAATTTACCGGTGAAACCTGTCCACCTTGCGCCAGCGCAAACCCTGGATTTAATACCATTCTGGATGCACATGCTTCCAATGTTATTTCATTGAAATATCAGAATAATATACCCTCTGCAGGACCAAATTTTTACGCTTATAACACCACAGATATTGCAAATAGAACGGCTTTTTATTCCAATACCTATTCTCCCCATGCCTTTATTGACGGAAATTACTGGAACGGAAATGCTGCCAGTGTTACAAGTGCACAACTTACCACCCGTGGTAATGTAACTTCTCCTTTTACTATTGAGGTTAGTCATTCGTTTTCACCTAATCACGATATTATTTATATACACAGTGTGGTGAGGGCATCTCAAGCGGTGAGTAATGCCAATTTGCATTTACGCACAGCAGTTTCTGAACGCAATGTGTATGGATACACTTCACCCAATGGAGAAAGTGAATATTCACATGTAATGCGTAAAATGCTTCCTACAGGAACAGGTACTACGCTTCCTTCCACCTGGGCAGCCGGAGATTCATCAGTATCAGATCAGCAATGGACTATTACTGTACCAACAAATCCAAATATTGATATGCCTATTTGGGTAATGCTTGAAGCCATCGTGTGGGTTCAGGATGACGCCACCAAACAAATTATGCAGGCAGGGCATAGTCCGGCTATGGTATCATTGGATCCGGCAATTGTTTCTATCTCCGGTGTTCCTTCTGTTACCTGCACAGCAGTTACTCCTACAGTTACGGTTACTAATAATGAAGCTTCTCCTGTAACCAGTCTTGATATTGAATATTATCTTGACAGCCAGTCGCCCACTGTTTATCCATGGACAGGAACAATTAACCAGGGAGCAACAGCTAACATTACTTTAGGTACAATTGCTATGTCTCCGGGAGCACATAACATTCATGTGAATATTACCAATGTTAATGGATCGCCTGACCTGGTACCATCAAATAATTCACGTCTTCTTGCAGTTGGACAACCGTTGGCTGCATCAATGGCATTCAGCGAAACGTTTACTGCCGTTCCTTTCCCTCCCGTTAACTGGATTAATGAGGATAATGATAATGTAACCGGCTGGGTACGTGCTAGTGCAAATTCAAGCTCTCCCGGAACAGGATCAGCAAAAATTGATTTTTATAATAGTAGCCCGGGAGAAATAGATGTTCTTTATCCTTTGACTCCACTGGATATTACTACAGGTATTGCACCTACACTTAGCTTTAAAGTAGCTCACAGACAATATTCTGCCGCTTATGCTGATCTGCTTGAAGTTATAGTATCTACTGATTGCGGAGCATCATGGACACCTGTATGGAGCAAAAGCGGAGCAACACTGTCAACTGTTACCGGCTTTACTACTTCTTCATTTACCCCTACTGTGGCGCAATGGAGAGATGAAGTAATTGACCTTACTGCATACATAGGTCAAACAAATGTATTATTTGCTTTTAAAGCAACTTCCGATTATGGTAACAATGCCTTCGTAGATCAGGTTTATTTCAGCCCATGGAACGTAGTAGGCATAGCTGATAACGACAATAGTGAAATGATAAATGTTTATCCTTCGCCATCAAGTGGAATCGTTAGTGTTAATATTGAAAAAGTGACTTCTCCTAAAATGGATGTTACAGTTACTAATGTGGTTGGTAAAGTAGTAAAGCAAATGAGCTTTGATAAATCAGAAGGCA
This sequence comes from Bacteroidota bacterium, assembly GCA_031363705.1. Lineage (GTDB taxonomy): Bacteria > Bacteroidota > Bacteroidia > AKYH767-A > OLB10 > JANLUX01. The sequence goes on along the minus strand of JANLUX010000102.1, from coordinate 1,060 downwards.
ATGTAATGTCAATTGATTTAAGCAATGAAGCAAATGGGAATTACCTTGTAAAAATTGTTACTGCGAATGAAACAATCGTAAAAAGAGCAGTAATTCAAAAATAATTAAATCTTCATCAAATTATAGAAAAAGGGCTTGGCATTTGTCAAGTCCTTTTCTGTTAAATAAAACCCCTTCATAATGAAAAAAATACTCTTAGCATTTACGTGTTGCCTGGTTGTGTTATCGTCATCAGCACAGGAGAAGAAATCTGAAATTCCATCTGTGAATATTAAAACACTTGATGGAAAAGTTTTTAATACTTCGCAATTAAATAACAATGGCAAGCCCATGATCATTGATTTCTGGGCAACCTGGTGCAAGCCGTGCGTGACTGAGCTTAATGCAATCGCAGAAAATTATGCAGATTGGCAGGCAACAACCGGAGTAAAACTGGTAGCGATATCAATTGATGATGCACGTACGATGGCTACTGTTGCTCCATTTGTAAGTGGTAAAGGATGGGATTATGAAGTTTACATTGATACCAACAGCGATTTTCGCAGGGCAATGAATGTTAACAATGTACCGCATACTTTTTTGCTGGATGGCAACGGGAAAATTGTTGCGCAGCACAACACCTTTGCTCCAGGTGATGAGGATAAGCTTTACGAAGAAATTGTGAAGCTTACAGGCGGCAAGTAAACCGCTTATAAATGTTTTATGAAAGGGAGCAGGTTTTGCTCCCTTTTTGTTTTAACCACATTGCCACCCGATATTGAGTTGTTACAGCGCGATATTTTAGAACGGCTTAACGTGTTTTGAAACCTGATTTGTCATGTTTTTAAGCGGCTTTATTATATGCAGCAAGCGATTTATTATATTGAGGAGTTGCTTTGCGATATTTTCAATTTGCTTCGCAATATTTTCAATCTGCTTTTCAATATATAGCAGTTGCTTATCATGATATTTGATTTAATTACTGCCATGTTTGATTGGATTATTATGGTGTTGTTTTTGATTTATGCCATATATGGCGGTCTTTATACAATAAAGGAGTGGATTTATTAAGAATAGGGTA
>JANLUX010000085.1:0-8003 GCA_031363705.1 Bacteroidota bacterium | reverse complement strand
GAATTGTTTTGAGATGATCCTGCTGATTTATTTTTTGATACACTTGGAACAGGAGAGGCATGGTATTATACAAGTCCCGGAAATGACACCTTAATAGTGTCGTGGATAAATGCTCCCTTCTGGGATGCGAATCCGCCCGGTTACCAGGGATCAAACACTTTCCAGGTTATTCTTATTGAGCAAAACAGGAATATCATTTTTCAGTACCAGCAGCAAACCGGGGTTTCAAGTGCAGTCACCAACTTTATTACTGTTGGGATGGAAAACAGTACTGGTACAATCGGTTTAAATCCATACTTTGATACTTATCCTCCTGCCAATTATACAATGGAATTTTATTCTCAGCCCATCAACCGTATAAAAGGATATTGTTTTATTGACAATAATCTAAATGGAATAAAAGATGGAAATGAGAGTGGAATTAATCAACTGATGGTTAATTCAACAGGAGGATATACTTATACATCACAACCTGATGTTAACGGATATTTTTCCAATCCGGCTGATACCGGAAGTACAACAACCATTATACAAAACCTTTTATATTATACAGTAACGCCTGCATCACATATTTCAACATTCGCGACTTATTACAATACTGACACTATCAACTTTGCTATGGTTCCTGTACCCGGAATACAGGACGTTAGTGTTTCTATTATTCCTTTAACCCCGGCACGACCGGGCTTTAATGTTACTTATCAAATCAGTTATACCAACCTGGGTACTGTGACGATGAGTGACAGCTTATACTTTATATCTGATACTTTGCTTAACTATGTTTCATCCACACAACCAGTAATTAATTTTAATGGTGATACGATGACATTTTCTTATCAGAATCTTGCACCGCTGCAAACACAAACCATCGAAGTAACTTTTTCGATACCTGTGCCACCAACAGTACAGATTGGTACTATATTCACTTTATCAGCTTATATTAAACCATACGCAACTGATATGAACGCAGAAAATAACTCCATGCAGATTCATCAGACGGTGACAGGCTCTTATGATCCCAATGATAAAACGATGTTGGGTGGCTCCTTCATAACTCCTACACAGGTTGCCGATGGCGATTATATGCATTACCTGATCCGCTTTCAGAATTCAGGGAATGATACTGCTTTTACAGTTATTGTGAGGGATACTTTAAGCAGTAATTTACAATGGAGCACTTTTGAAATGGTAAACGCAAGCCACCCTTACACACTTACCATACAGGATAATAATATACTCAAATGGGATTTTGATCATATTAATCTCCCTGACAGTAACGTGAATGAACCTGCAAGTCATGGTTATATAGTTTACAAGATTAAACCTTTAAGTTCCCTCGCCCTGGGCGCTTCGATATTAAACACTGCAAATATTTATTTTGATTTTAATCTGCCGATAAAAACAAATACTGAATCAACGATAGTAAGTCCGGTGGGTATCAAAGAAAATCCAGGTTCGCTGTCCGGTATCAAAATTTTTCCCAATCCGAATAACGGTGAGTTCATTATTGACTTAGGTGCGCAATATGAAAAGTTAGAAATAAAAATTTCTAATACTCTATGGCAGGTATTGGATCAACAGACTTTAACCAATCAACGTTTTGTTAATGCTTCTATTAGTGAAAAAAGCGGAATGTACTTTATTCAAATTAATACTGATAAAGGTTCGAAAGTTTTAAAAATTATTAAGCAATAAAAAATTATTTCACGGGCAGTTCAGGCTTAATGTTTTTGCCATTGATGCTCCTTCAATTTTTTACGCATGGCGCGAAACACTCGGACTATTGGGGGACGAACGGACCCACGCGCTATAGGGGGGGGTAATCAATCGCTCTCAGATCAGTGAAATAAAATAAAAACAAAGTGCATATACATTCCCCTTTTAACAGCCAGTTTATCTACAAATAGCAAGAGGCGTTAATAGAAATTTATCGCCTAATTTTACGGCATAATTATTATATGTAAACAGCAATATCATTATTCATCCATACTATTAATATTGAATTTACTTATTTATTTAATCTACTTTAACACCTGAACGAAATGAAGCAACTTTTACCACACATTAAATTTTACTTTAGTTTAACGATAGCTTATTGTTTTTTAACAGGTATGCAGCTATCAGCAAATAGATGCGATGTGCCGGCACAACCTTCTGCAATTACTGCAACAGGCGGCAACACCAAAGTTTGCCCCGGAGATATAAAAACTTATTCAATAGCAAGTGTGGCTGGCGCTACAGGTTATGTATGGACCATTCCGAATGGGAGTTTTATAATTGGGAAGGCTACTACTTCAATCACGCTGAGATATGGCAGTTCATTTTCAAATGCTTTTTTAAAAGTGTCTGCAAAAAATAATTGCGGTACGGGGCCTGCACGCACTTTATTTATTCAGCGAAATAATCCTGCTGCCACGGGTGCATTTACCGGGCCTGCCACTGGATTTTGCGGAATGAGCGGAGTGGTGTATTCAGTGCCTGCAGTGCCGGGTATTATTTATAACTGGAGTTTTGATTCCACGGGTGCCACTATTGTAAGCGGACAGGGAACCAATACAATTACAGTTGATTTTTCAACTTCGTTTGTTACGGGAATTTTAGGAGTGACAGCAAACAATGCATGCGGATCAAGCGGTGAACATCATTTGCATTTAAATTCAAGACCTGCTGCTCCAGATACGGTTTATGGTATTACATCAGTGTGTGCAAACCAGCAAAATGTTGCTTATTCAATTGCTCCTGTCAGCAGTGCAACTTCTTATACCTGGACCGCACCCTCCGGCTCGCAGATATCAGATGGTGTGAATACTTCTACAGGAATTACATTGAATACAGATTCAACATCAGTTACGGTAAATTATGGAACCAATGGCGGCATTTTAAAAGTGCGTGGTAACAATGCATGTGGAGCAGGTTCATTAAATAATATAACAATAACAATTGTATGCAGAGACCAGATTACACCATCAGAAAATAATTTAATGCTGAAGTGTTATCCTGTTCCTGCCAAGATGCAGCTAACAGTTAATTTCTATTCTGCAGAAGAAAAAGAAACCATTATTGAGCTGCGCGACCTGATGGGAAATACTGTGTTGCAAAAGACATTTAATTCAAAACAGGGAGAAAATAATTATAAGGTCAATCTTGTTTCTATACCATCCGGGTTGTACCTGCTTTATGTTGTTAGTGGGGATCAACAGGATTTTAGAAAAATTACGGTTGAGTGAAACACTTTTGTCAGAGCAGCGTGAATTTTATGTTGTATTTGCATTAGAATTTTTGCTCGTTTAGGGTAATAGGCGTATCTTTGACCCGATTTAAAAAACATCTCTATGAAACCTTTTACACCATAAGTTGTTCTTAAATCTAGTTTAAGTTATAAAACCCCCGGTCGTAGTTGTCCGGGGCTTTTTTTTGCAAAAAAGTGTGTTACGATATGGAATAGCTTATTAATCATTACAGTTATTTTTAATTTCAATAAATTATTTTTGTTTTATGTCAAAGAAGAAAAATTCCTTTTCGGGTATTATGTATTCTACCAATCCTGATTTCAAAATGCAGGAAGAAGAATCTACACCCGTACAGTCAGATAAAAAACAAAACCTGCGGGTGTGGCTTGAACGTAAAGGTGGTGGTAAGGTGGTGACGGTTGTAAAAGGATATATGGGTAATCCTCAAACGTTAGAGGAAATAGGAAAAATGCTGAAGACAAAATGCGGCACCGGTGGGGCTGTTAAAGATTATGAAATTTTAATTCAGGGCGATAACCGCGATAAAGTTTTAAAGCTGCTTGCTGAAGCAGGATATTATGCAAAGAAGGCAGGGGGGTAGTTGACAGTTGACAGTTGACAGTTGAGAGTTGAAAGTTGAGAGTTGAGAGTTGAAAGTTGAGAGTTGACAGTTATGCTTCTACTTTTATTTCGTTTATCACTTTGTTATAATAGCGCTCATATAAAGGCATCACTACATTGATATCAAATTCGCGGGCACGGCTCATAGCGTTTGCTTTAAATTGCATCAGTGTTTCATCGTTTCTTAAAATAATAAATGCATTTTTTGCCATGTCCTCCACATCCCCGACAGGGCTCATAAAACCTGTTACCCCATTAATGTTTAATTCGGGTATTCCACCTGAGTTGGAAGAAATGACTGGTACCTGGCATGCCATTGCTTCCAGGGCAGCTAAACCAAAACTTTCTGTTTCACTTGGCATAATAAACAGATCGCAAACAGAAAGAATTTCTTCTACTGCTTCCTGCTTTCCAAGGAAACGGACATCTTCGGGATAGGTGAGGCAACGTGCAAGTTTTTCAATATGGGTACGCTCAGGTCCATCTCCTATCAGTAATAATTTTGAAGGAATAACATTACGAATTAGATCAAACACTTTTAATACATCTTCCACACGTTTTACCTTACGGAAATTAGAAGTATGCACAATCAACCGTTCACCATTGGGTGCAATGGCTTTTTTGAAATGATCTTTTGGTTGTTTTGAAAAACGTGTGAGATCAATAAAATTAGGAATGACTTCAATTTCCTTTGTTACCTGAAAATTGCGAAAAGTATCTTTTCTTAAACTATCAGACACCGCAGTTATTCCATCTGAATGATTGATGGCAAATGTTACCACCGGCTCGAAACTTGAATCACGTCCTACCAGTGTAATGTCTGTACCGTGCAAAGTTGTTACTACGGGTATATGTATTCCGAAGGTTATCAGAATTTGTTTTGCCATGTATGCAACTGATGCATGAGGGATGGCATAATGCACATGAAGGATATCAAGCTTTTCATGCCTCACCACATCCACAAGCTTGCTTGTTAACGCTGACTCATAAGGTGCGTAATCAAACAAAGGATATTTGGAAACAGATACTTCATGATAAGAAATGTTCTCATGAAAATGTTCTAACCTGACAGGTTGGCTATAAGTAATAAAATGGATGTGATGTCCTTTATCAGCTAATGCTTTTCCGAGTTCTGTTGCTACCACACCGCTACCGCCAAAAGTGGGATAACACACAATACCTATTTTCATAAAACGATTATTTTAAAAAACAAAGATAATAATTCGGTATTGCGTTTATAGTTTACAGTTTACAGTTGACTGTTTACAGTTTACAGTTGCGGTTTATGATTACACAAGCGAATGAGATAACTGTAAACCGTAAACAGTAATCTATTTTAAAGCATCATAAAATACTTGCATAATATTGGTGCGGATGTTGGCTTTGGCAAGCTTGTTATTTTCTGCTGAGGGATATACACGGTTGGAAAGAAAAATATAGAGAAGTTTATTTTGCGGATCAACCCATGTGCATGTGCCAGTGAAACCTGTATGACCGAAAGTTTTTGATGATGCATCTTTAGCTGTTGGTCCGTTTTTGTTTGCATCAGGTTCAGGTTTATCAAAGATGATTCCTCTCCTGTTTTCAGTATTGGGAATTGCAGTGCTTGTGAAAAGATCAACTGTTTCCTTTTTTATGAATCGTTTGCCGCCATATTCGCCACCATTTAATAACATCTGCATGATAACTGCAAGGCCCTGTGCATTGCTGAATATTCCCGCATTTCCGGCAACTCCGCCAACCATTGCTGCTGCAGGATCATGTACATAACCATGAACCAACTGATGACGAAAGACAGTATCATTTTCTGTTGGGATGATTGAGGTTTTATCAAATTTTGAAAGCGGATGGTATAAAGTTCTGGTAAGGCCTAATGGTTTGTAAAAATTTTCTTCCACATATTTATCCAGTTTAATTCCGGTAATTTTTTCAATAATATGTTGCATGATGATCATGCCTAAATCAGAATACATATACTTGCCCGGTGTTTCCAATGGTGATTGAATGATGGTTTTCCAGATGGTATCCGCATAATCGCAACGCAGCCATAAGCTATCAGCCACTTGTAAAGTATATAAGCTGTCTTTTGTTTTATGATAAAGTGAATCGCTTACAATACCATTCACAATAGTGTTTTTAAAAAAGGGAATCCACGCCTTCAGGCCTGCCTGGTGAGCGAGCATATCAATCAATAGTATATCCTTCTTATTGGATTTTTTTAACTCAGGAAGATATTTTGAAATCTTTGCATGCAGATCAATCTTGTGTTTATCATATAATAACATTATTGCGAGTGCGGTTCCGGCAATTTTACTTACAGAGGCAATATCATACAGGTCGGTATTTTTTACAGGAACAGAATCCTGGTAAGCATGAAAACCAAAAGAACGGTTATAAAAAACTTTTCCGTTTTTAGCTGCCAATACCTGGCACCCGGGAAATATAGAATCTTTTATTGCCTGATGAACAATGCTGTCAATTCTATTTAACTCAGCGTGATTCGCATTCACCTCTTCAGGCAATGTAAATTTTAAACGATTGAGAATTGCTACCTGCTCGCCCCTGCCCTTTTGAATATCTGCTGATGGAGAAACCGGCAAATGTCCTTGTGTCTGAATAGCTCCGAATAAGGATTGTGCAGTTAAATATTGAGGAAGATAAGTATCCTCATAGGAAATAGTTAAAGCATCATAATCACCAAGCCTGGTAAATTTTCCAAGTACATAACTGTTTCCAAAAACACAACAAATTGCCTGTTTAAGCTGAGAGAGTTTCTGCACCATATTAAACATTCCGGTATGAACATTAAAATTACGGCTTGCATTAGTGCTCAGGTTATGAATACTTACAATTACATGATCATATTTTTTCAGCAGATTAAACATTGTATCTACGACAAAATCATTTGCATCATTATCCATACTGTAGCAATCAACCCTTGCATACTGTTGAAGCGTTTGCTGAAAGAGATTATTTAAAGAATCATTAATCACCAAAGACGCAATTGATTCATTTTTTTTAAATCGCAAAGGCAATAGATTATTTTTATTGATAAGTGTGGTTACTGATTGTTCATACATTCTGTAATTAATCCAGGCAGCATCATCAGTATGGAGATCATTATAAAGATTATTGGTATCAACCCATTGAAATTGATTTAAACCGGCAAAATATTTAGCCATCAAAATCTTGTGTACTTTAATATCAATATCCTTTTGATCCAGTTCACATTCCTGTATGGCATGATGAATGGCTTCCACCGCTTTTGGAATATTTTCGCTGTAAAGCAACACATCGTTACCCGCTTTTAATGCCATTACTTCTGCCTGACCAGGAAGATTGTTCATTAAAAAACCTTTCATGTTTAATGCATCAGTAAACACCAATCCTTCAAAACCAAGTTGATTTTGTAAAAGTTCTGTGGTGATGCGATACGATAACGTAGAAGGGACTGGAGCAGAATCTAATGCAGGAATAAATAAATGAGCAACCATTACACTTGCCACGTGCTGATTAATAAGTGCTTTGAAAGGAAATAATTCAACGCTGTCAATAGCTGCTGAATCCTGTGTGATAATCGGCAAAGTAAAATGTGAATCGCTGTCAGTATTTCCATGTCCGGGAAAGTGTTTTGCACATGCAAGAACTTTTTCACTTTGCATCCCTTTCATATACATTAAGCCCATTTGTGCAACCTGTTTTTTGTCTTCGCCAAACGATCTGCTGTTGATAACCGGGTTTAACGGGTTATTATTGATGTCAACCACAGGTGCGAAGTTGATATGGATACCGATGCGTTTACATTCAAGTCCTATTTCTTTTCCCATCCAATATGCAGTGCTGTCATTTCCGGTTGCACCTAAAGTCATCTGACGCGGAAAACGAATGGTGCTGTCTAATCTCATGCTAAGTCCCCATTCTCCATCAATGCCAATCATTAAAGGAATTTTTGCGCATTGCTGATATTGATTGGTAAGTAATGATTGCCGTACAGGCCCTCCCTGAAAAAAAATCAATCCACCTACATGGTATTTCTCAATAAGGTTGAGAATAAAATTAACATGCGCACTATCACGGTTTGAATAAGCATCTACCATAAAAAGCTGACCAATTTTTTCTTTGGAATTCAGGGTCTGAAAAACGCTGTCAACC
>JANLUX010000057.1:0-34898 GCA_031363705.1 Bacteroidota bacterium | reverse complement strand
TTTTGGATGTTACAATTGAAGATGTGTTTAGCAGAATAATTTTTCGTGAACAGCTTTCAACAGTTGACAAACATTTACTAAAAGAAATCAGGTTGAATGCCGTGCAAGGCGGAGTTTATATCGCAAGAATCAATTCAGGTAAATACGCTATAACCTTACCCCTTGTTGTATACTAAAAATAGTTAATCACCCCACAATTAACTTTTTATATGCGCAGTTAAAAAAGCAGCACACACATCCGTTAATGTTTCATCCAGTGGCCTGAAATTATATCCCAAAGCGTTTTCAATTTTTTTGGTTGAATAAAAATATTTTTTGTGTGCGGTACGTGTCGTTTCCCTGGTTACGAGTGGTGTATTGTTTAAGAAAATTTGTTTTACTGCTTCCACACGCCATGCAATATCAGAAAGAAATGGTGAAGCGTAAATTACAGGTGGCTTTTTATTCAACAGCGTTGCAATCCGTTTAAAAAAATATTCATAGCTCTTGCTTTCAGCATTTAAAAGAAACCGTTCGTCCGATATATCGCTTTTCATTAATTCAATCATGATAGCTGCTACATCACGCACGTCAACAAATCCAGCCACACCTTTGGTATAAAAATGCAATCCCTTCCAAACCTGCTGCAACATTCTGCTGCTTCCATTATCCCAATTACCGGCACCCAATATAATAGATGGATTTACAATCACTGCATTTAAACCTTCTGCAATTCCTCTCCATACTTCGCGCTCAGCACCATATTTACTGATTGCATAATTTGAATTATCGAGTGAAGATTGCCAATGCGTTTCTTCATCAATTAAATGATCAGTTGTATTACGTCCTAATGCAGCCACTGAACTTGCGTAACATAATTTCAGTACATTTAATTTTAGACAGGTGTTAACAATATTTGCTGTGCCTTCAATATTAATATGCAGCATTTTTTTTGCTTCATGCGGAGCAAAAGAAATCATGGCTGCACAATGGTAAACCTGTTTTGCATTTTGCAGACATTCTTCCACTGATTCAATATCCGTAATATCACCATCCACCCATTCAATATTTTTTGATGAAACATCATTTGATGAAAACAAATAATTGAATGCCTTCATATCTGAAGAGCTGCGTTTTAATGCCCTGATGTGCAACTCTTTTTTTGCCAGTTGCAAAAGCAAATGCGAGCCCACTAAACCTGTTCCTCCTGTTACAACAATCATAAAATTTTGTGGATACAAGATTAAATAAAACCATTCAGAGCTCAGTGGTAAAAAAAGTATGACTGGCTAATTCACTTTATATTTGAGCAATTAAAAATAAATATTAAAATGAATTTTGTTGATGAGCTGAAATGGCGTGGAATGTTACAGGATAGTATGCCAGGAACTGATGAACTGTTGCAAAAAGAAGCTGTTACTGCGTACATTGGATTTGATCCCACTGCAGATTCATTGCACGTGGGAAGCCTTGCACAGATTATGTTGCTTATGCATTTTCAGAAATCAGGTCACAAACCCATTGCTCTTGTAGGGGGAGCAACAGGAATGATTGGCGACCCATCAGGAAAATTAGAAGAAAGAAAATTGTTAACCGTTGAAGACATTAACAAAAATCTTTTGGGAATAAAAACTCAATTAGAAAAATTTCTTGATTTTGATTTGAAATCGAACCCTGCTGAAATAGTCAATAATTATGATTGGTTTAAAGATATTCACACGATCCATTTTTTACGCGATGTAGGGAAATATCTCACGGTAAGTTATTTATTAAATAAAGGTTTTGTAAAAGACCGTCTCGCACAGGAACAGGATTTATCCTTCACCGAGTTTAATTATATCCTGATGCAGGCCTATGATTTTTTGTGGTTGTACCAAAATAAAAACTGCAAGCTGCAAATGGGAGGATCGGATCAATGGGGAAATATTACAGCTGGAACAGAACTCATCAGAAAAAAATTACGTGGTGAGGCTTTTGGACTAACGATTAAATTAATTACTAAAGCAGATGGAACTAAATTTGGTAAAACAGAATCAGGAAATATCTGGCTTGACCGAAATAAAACCTCTCCTTATAAATTTTACCAGTTCTGGCTGAATGCAAGTGATGAGGATGCAAAAAATTACATCCGCATTTTTACTTTATTGAATAAAGAAGAAATAGAAACATTGGAAACGGAACATGCCAAAGCTCCGCATTTACGCCTGTTACAAAAAGCGCTGGCAAAAGATGTTACGATCCGGGTTCACTCTGCAGATGATTATAATGCGGCCGTAGAAGCTTCTGAAATTCTCTTTGGCAGTTCAACCACTGAAGCTTTAAAAAAATTAGATGAGGAAACTTTATTAAGCGTTTTTGATGGAGTACCTCAGATGAAAATTTTAAAAAGTGATTTAGAAGCTAATATCAATGCTGTGGATTTACTCACAGAAAAAGCGAAAGTGTTTGCATCAAAAAGAGAAGCACGTGAAATGATTCAGGCGGGAGGAGCCAGTTTTAACAAAACAAAAATTGCAGATGCAAACCACTTAGTGAATACAGATGTTTTGCTCAACGGAAAATATATACTGGTGCAGAAGGGAAAGAAAAATTATTTTTTACTGATCGCTGAATAGCGTTTATAACCCGGTCTTATTATTTTTTTTATTCCATAAAAAAAAGAAACCAATTGCCAGGATTATTACAATTGAAAAAATAAAATTAGTGAGTAACATGCTTGTATCATTGGTGGTTAAGGGTCCGCCACCTCTTCTGAGTTTAAACATAAGCAATGATAAAACTGTTCCAACCAAAACAGAGATAACAATAATGGTAACACGTCTTTTATTACTAATCATGCCGCAAATTTAATGCTTATTCAACCATCAGATTACAACCTCTTAAATCACTGTTATCAAAACGACCAAGCACTTCAAAACTTCCATCATTATATAACTTTCCCAAATCCTGGGTTGCAATAAATGCACAGGAATAAATATTAGCAAGGTCTATCACATTAATTCCTCCTGTTGCATTCGTATTTAAATAAAACAGTGGATCATTCATTTCACGGATAATAATTTTCATCCATGCTGGTGTGTGATAAATTCCATTTCCTTTTGAATAAGCCTGTGAAAGCAGTTCTGTCATTCCATATTCAGAATGAATAAGCTCCACACCAAACGCATTTCGCAAAACTGAATGCAACTCATCACGCACCATTTCTTTTCGTTTTCCTTTCATTCCACCTGTTTCCATAATAATTAATTCAGGGAAGTGAATTGGAAATTGCTCTGCCATATCAAGCAGAGCATAAGTTACTCCCAGTAAAATTGTTTTTTGTTTTTGATCACGAAGTGTTTTTAATTTTTCAGCAAGCGCATTGTATTCACTCAGGTAGAAACCACTTGACGGATGTTTGCTTTGTTTAATTAAATCATCTGCCATATACACCAATGATGAATTATCTCTTTCAAGATAAGAAGGAAGTAAAGCAAGGATACAATATTGAGAAGGTTCGCCATAAAAGTTTTTAAAACATTCCAAAAAACTTTTTTTGTAAATTTTTACATCTGCAACAAAATGTTGTGAAGTGATTGCTCCTGTTGTTCCGCTGCTTTTAAAAATAATCTCAGCAATTCTGTTTTTAATGATCACATCCCGGGTTTTAAAAAAATCGATGGGTAAAAACGGAATATGTTCGATCTTATTGATTGTTTTATAATCTAAAGAAAGTGCTTTCACGAATTCGGTATACACCTCTACATTTTCAGCCTGATAATGAAATAGCGCTAATGCTTTCGTTTCAAATTCAGCATTATTTTTAATCGAAAAAATGTCTTCAGCAAAATCGCTCATATCAAATATCTGTTCTCTTAAAACTGCTGAATACGTATCTTTGCAGATACAAAGTTAGATTTTTAGTTCTTTTTGTTTTAATAATGAATGCAGAAAAAATGATCGCAGAAAATAAGGTGAAACCCATAGTTGTTTATGCTGAGCTTACTCCCAATCCCAACAGTATAAAATTTGTTGCTGATGTGATGTTGCTCGAAGGCGGAACAGTTGAATATAATTCAAAGTCTGAAGCCATCAATTGTCCTTTAGCTGCTCAGTTATTTGATTTTACAGGTGTAAAAAAAGTTTTTATCACTTCTAATTTTATAACAATTAATAAAACTGCTGAGATAGACTGGTTTGATATCTCCAATATTCTTCGTGAATTTATACGTGGATTTTTAATGAGTGGTGAAAAACTATTTATCGGATCTCCTTTTGATGCCAATCATATTCCTGAAAAGAAGAAAGAAGAAAAAAGTGAAGTTGAAAGCAGTATTCCAACGCCACAAGAACATATGACTGTAGTGGAAAGTGATCCTGAAGCTGAGAAGAAAATTTTAGAAATTTTAGAAGAGTACGTTCGTCCTGCAGTAGAAGGTGACGGAGGTGCAATTCATTTTCAATCTTATCAAAATGGAGTTGTTAATGTTGTTTTAAAAGGAAGTTGCAGCGGCTGTCCTTCATCAACGGTTACTTTAAAAGCGGGAATCGAAAATTTATTAAAACGCATGGTTCCGGGTGTTACAGAAGTAGTGGCTGTTGGAGAATAAGCAAAATTTATTTTCTACAACACCGTCAGATTAATCTTTTAATCACTTCGTGTGCATCTTCTTTGTCTGAGTCATATTCTGTAATCACAGCATCTTTTCCAGGACGGTTAAGTACAAGTATTCGACAGTTACCCGGTTCATTGGGATCGAGATATAATTCAAAGTGACAAATCACATTATTGATAGTTATATCTCCTTCATGCATTCGCTGTTTGCCAACCAATTCTTCCATTTTGCAAACAATGAAAAAATTATGCCCTCAGCAATAAAGAAATTTAATTTACTGCTGCAGTTGCTGAAAACTTATTATAAACAACCTTTGAAATACTTGAAATAGCTTCACTCATCTTATCAAAATCTCTTCCCTTTGTCATTACAATAAGAAGATAGGGGCTGTTGTTAACATAGAAAATCCCTCCTTCGTGCAATTGAACATCACCACCTGTAATTCCACTCTCTCCAAATTTATCAGCTACTTTAATTGTTTGCGGAATCTCTCTTTTCATTCCCTTATTAAACCTGGTTTGTGTAAGTAAATAAAGGGCATATTCTGACATATCATGATTCAGATAAGTGGAGTTATACAGAACACGAAATATTTTTGCGCAGTCGGCAACATTTATCAGATAATCTCTTCTTTCATCAGGGGGTTCAGGTAAATTTAAATCTGTAAAAAACTTTTTAAATATTGCTATATTAATATTGTTTTGAAGCAGGGTTACTGCATCATTATCTGAATTAACAATCATTCTTGTGAGCAGCTCACGAATTTTATACTTATTACCGCGAACAAGGCTATCCCCAATAATATTCTGATAAGGCAAATCCTGTGCATGACCTGGAAAGAGTATCAGCTTATCTAAAACATTCGGGTCAGTTTCAGCTTGCTTTAAAAAAGTGATTAGAATTGGAATCTTCATAAGGCTTCCCGGAATGTACTGCTCATCTCCGTTGATAGTACACCAACTTCCATCATTAAATTTTCTTAAATAAATTGATGCTGTTGCGATGTTGCCATATTGCTCCTGTTGATGGATCACATCCAGAATAGCACCTTTGGTTTCTTCCAGGTCATTTGATTCCTGATTAATATCTGCAAGCAGCACAGGCTTAATCAGCTCATAATCTTTAAGTCTTAAAATATTCATGCTCATACAACCAGCATTTTGTGTGTTTTTTTTCACATCAGATGCTGCGGCTACCTCTTTTGAAGGAGATAAATAATAAAATGCCAGTAAAGAAAAAGCGAGAATAATGGTTAATAAATAGAATGGGATTTTTGCCAGGAACACATTCCGGCATAATGTAATAAATGAAGACATAATAATTGTTTTGGGATAACAAATATATTAAATCAATCTTTCAATATCAAATTAAAAATTTTGTGAGCACTTTGATCGCAAGGAATCTGAAAAATAATTAATGTTTATGCGCTGATTGATTATTGCTGAAGAGCGCTTAAGCAGAAATTAATAAACAGAAACCTAATTATTATTCTTTTCAAAAGATACTTTTGTTTGATGCAATCAGACAAACTTTTTACCAACGCACTTATTCATGAACGAAGTCCTTATTTGCAACAGCATGCGCACAATCCTGTGCAGTGGTATCCATGGGGAAATGAAGCATTAGAAAAAGCAAAGAGCGCTGACAAGCTGATCATTATCAGCATTGGATATTCTACCTGTCACTGGTGCCATGTGATGGAACGAGAGAGTTTTGAAAACGAAGAGACAGCTGCCATCATGAATAAATATTTCGTGTGTATTAAAGTAGATCGCGAAGAGCGGCCTGATATTGACCAGGTTTATATGGATGCAGTTCAGTTAATGACCGGTCATGGTGGCTGGCCCCTTAACTGTATTACACTTCCTGATCAAAGACCCATTTACGGAGGCACTTATTTTCCACGTGCTCAATGGCATGATGTGCTTTTGCAGCTTGCGAATTTTTACAGCACTGATCGTGAAAAATGTATTCAATATGCTGAAGAGCTTACGCAAGGTATCCATCGGATTGAAAGCATCGTTTCAAAGTCAAATGAAAATAAACTTGCAACTATTAATCTAAAATCAGTTTTTGAAAGCTGGAGCAAACAGTTTGACGAAACTTACGGAGGTCCAAGCCGTGCACCCAAGTTTCCTTTGCCAAACACTTATGAATTTTTGCTACAGCTTCATTATCATTCGCAACAGCAAAATATTTTATCAGAAGATCAAAATCAATCTTTAAAAAAACACATACAACTCACACTGAAACAAATTGCTTATGGAGGAATTTATGATCAGTTAGGCGGAGGATTTGCCCGTTACTCCACAGATATGCAATGGAAAATTCCGCATTTTGAAAAGATGTTGTATGACAATGCGCAATTAGTAAGCTTGTATTCCAATGCTTATAAATACATGCCTGATGATCTGTACAGAAACATTGTTAAAGAAACTCTTGATTTTATTGCACGTGAATTAACATCACCTGAAGGTGGTTTTTATTCAGCATTGGATGCAGACAGTGAAGGTGAAGAAGGAAAGTTTTATGTATGGACAAAAGATGAAATTGAAAAAGAGCTTGGAGGAAACGCACTTATTTTTAAAAATTATTTTAACGTTAACGAAAAAGGATATTGGGAAAACGAAAACTATATTTTACTGCGGAATGAAGCAGATGCAACAATTGCTCAAAGGCATCACCTGAGTGTGGAACAACTTCAAAAAATAATTGCTGAATGCAAACAACAATTAATGAAGGTGCGCGATAAACGTATCCGTCCGGGATTGGACAACAAACAAATCTGCTCATGGAATGCTTTAATGATGAAAGGATACCTGGATGCTTACACTGCTTTGGATGAACCACGATATTTGAAAACCGCACAACTCAATGCTGAATTTATTTTAAAGCATCTATCAGCACATGATGGCGGATTATTAAGACATGCAGGCCATAATGGAGAAGCATTTTTAGATGATTATGCATTTAGCATTGAAGCATTCATCAGCTTATATCAGTGCACGTTTAATGAATCCTATTTAAAACAAGCACACTCATGGACTGAATATGTATTGAAAAATTTCTTTGATAAAGCAAACGGTTTGTTTTATTATACTTCATCAAATGGTGAAATATTGATAGCAAGAAAATTTGAATTACAGGATAATGTTATTCCTTCAAGTAATTCCGCCATGGCAAAAAACTTATTTATGCTTTCGCGGTATTTTACATTACATGAATATGAAACGATAGCGCAAAAAATGTTGTTGCATATGATTAAAGAAGTTGAAATGCGCACTCCATGGTACAGTAACTGGGGGCAGTTTGCTATGTACTTAAATTATTCTTTTTATGAAATCTGTATATGCGGTTCAAAAGCAAAAACATTAATTCATGATTTTCTGAAATCATATTATCCAAACATACTTCTTGCCGGAGCAGAAAAAGAAAGTGACTTGCCGGTTTTAAAAAACAAAATTATTGACAACGAAAATTTAATTTATGTATGCACCAATAATGCTTGTCTCGCTCCTGTTAAAAGTGTAAACGAAGCATTAAGTTTGATCAACGTTAAAGAATAAATTATTTTCTATCATCATAAAACTGCCAACTGATTTAAGTTAGTCAACATAAAAATCAAAGTTAGTTGGTGATAAAACGATTTCATTATTTTTTTGATCAATCAACATTTTAATCGTTCACATTTTTTTAATTTACATCAACAAAAAAATTTATTTGTTTAACATTTTGTTGTTAATAAATCATTTCGCTGTTTGTAAAAAACAAAAAATTACCTTTTACATTTACCCAATCTAAATCTTAAAAAATGGCAACAAAAAAGAAAGCAGCTAAAAAAGCAGCTAAAAAAGGTGGAGCTAAAAAAGCAGTAAAAAAAACTGCTAAGAAAGCTGCAAAAAAAAGGTAGTAAATTAATTACCTGAATTACCAGAACCCGGCACAATTGCCGGGTTCTTTATTTTATATCATCTACCAACTATTATTTGCTTTGTGTTTTTGTTTTTTGCAAAGTTGATTTAACCTCTTCAATAAATAATTTTTCACGAAGTAATTAGATTGTGTATCAATGATGCAGTTAGATTACTGTTATCATAAAATAAGTGATTCAAAAATTATGTGGACATAAATGTCCGGATACTAAATATCAGTTTTAATTTTAATCTCAATGATATGCACATCATCTTTTGTCGTTTACAAAACTTCATTTGTCGAAATACAAATTACTCTTTTAGTATTGTGATTACATTTGAGCAAAATCAAAAACCCCTCTATAATGAAACATTTAATCAGAAGTACTATCGCAACTTCAATTGTATTTTTATTAGCCTGCCAATCTTCAACTGAGAAGAAACAAACAGAGCAAAAAGATATTCTCATTGCAAATATGGATACAACAGTAAATCCAGCAGAAGATTTTTTCAGTTATGCATGCGGCCGTTGGGTTAAAGAAAATCCTATTCCATCCAATGAAAAGGGCTGGGGCATCTGGACTAGTGTCCGCAATGAAACATTGGACAGGATGAAAAAAATAAGTGAAGAATCTGCTGCTGATAAAAATGCAGCCAAAGGAAGCAACACCCAGAAGATTGGTGATTTTTATTTTGCAGGAATGGATACGGTAAGCATTGAACAAAATGGAATTAAACCTTTGCAGGCGGAATTAAATCGCATCAATGCAATTAAAGATATTAAAGGATTTTTAGATGTTGTTGCATTGTATCATACCTATGGTGTAGCACCGCTGTTCAGCATGGTAGCTTATCAGGATGAGAAAAACAGTGAACAGGTAACACTTCATTTTTATCAGGGAGGAATTGGTTTGCCTGATCGTGATTATTATTTTAATACGGATGAACGGACCAAAAAAATTCGCGAGGAATATCCTAATCATGTTGCAAAAATGTTGGAGCTAAGTGGATCGGATGAAGCAACTGCAAAAAAACAAAGTGCTGCCATCATGAAAATAGAAACTGATCTTGCCAAAGCATCACGAAAGATTGAAGATTTACGTGATCCATACAAGAACTATAATAAAATGTCGATTGAAGGAGTAAGCAAATTGGCTCCTACTGCTGATTGGAAAACTTTGCTTGCTGCAATGAATATACATGTTGATTCAATTGTTGTAGGACAACCGGAATTTTATCAGCAGGTTGAGAAAGAATTAAAAAGCGTTTCAGTTGATGAATGGAAAGCTTATTTACGCTGGCATTTGCTTAACACTTTTGCTCCGCAATTAAGTGATGCATTCAACAAAGAGAATTTTCGTTTTTACGGAACCATTCTTTCGGGAGTAAAAGAACAACGTCCAAGATGGAAACGTGTTTTGGATGAACAGGAAACTGCATTGGGTGATGCCCTTGGTCAATTGTATGTTCAGCAATATGTTTCTCCTTCTGTAAAAGAACGCTACACAAAACTTACTGAAGATATTTTTAATGCATATCGCCAACAGATTAAAACATTGGATTGGATGAGTGATACCACCAAGCAACGAGCATTGGTGAAATTGAATAGTGTTGTAAAAAAAGTTTCTTATCCTGATAAATGGAGAGATTATTCCAATCTGGAGATTGACCGCAATTCGTATGCAATGAACGTTATGCGTTCAAATGTTTGGCAATTTAATTACCAGATGAACAAGATTGGTAAACCTGTTGACCGCACTGAATGGGACATGACACCACAGACTTATAATGCATACTATAATCCTTCAAACAATGAAATTGTTTTACCTGCTGCAATTTTTCTTATTCCTGGCTTACCTGATTCATTGGCTGATGATGCCATCATTTATGGATATGCAGGAGCATCTACCATTGGTCATGAAATAACACATGGCTTCGATGATCAGGGACGTCAGTTTGATGAGAAAGGAAACCTCAATGACTGGTGGACTAAGAATGATGGAGAGGAATACAATCAACGTGCACAAAAGATCATTCAACAATTTAATAATTTCAATGTGTTGGATAGCATGCATGTAAATGGATCCGCAACACAGGGAGAAAACATTGCTGACCTTGGTGGAGTTGTGTTGGGATTGGAAGCATTCAAACAAACAAAGCAATACAAGGAAGGAAAAAAAATAAACGGACTCACACCTCTTCAACGTTATTTTTTAGGATATGCTTTATCATGGTTAGGACATTTTCGTAATGAAACCATTGCAGTAAGATTAATGACTGATGTTCATTCACCAAACTTTCTCCGTATAAATGGACCTGTTGCAAACATCCCTGAATTTTACGAAGCATTTAATGTGAAGCCCGGAGACAAAATGTATATGCCGGATAGTTTGAGAGTGAAGATATGGTAGTTAATTTTTTTTGTCATGCTGACGAAGGAAGTAAGGAAGCATCTCTAAAATGTCGCGAGATGCTTCCTTCGTCAGCATGACAAACAAATATTTCACTATTCCATTCCTTTTCAGATATTCGTACCATTAACCCTCATCACTTATGAATATCAAACAACGTCTTATCATCATGAATTTCCTGCAATTCTTTGTTTGGGGTGCATGGTTAATTTCTATTGGAAACTATCTGGGTGGAACACTCCATTTTACCGGTGCACAAATAGGTGCTGTGTTTTCTACGCTTGGCATTGCTTCTTTATTTATGCCTGCATTGATGGGCATTGTGGCAGACAAGTGGATAAATGCTGAAAGAGTACTTGGGTTGTGTCATGTAATAGGTGCTTGTCTTTTATATTATTCATCAACTATCACTGATCCAAACACATTTTTTTGGGTGATGCTGCTCAATTCTATGTTTTATATGCCGACCATTGCATTGAACAACACTGTCTCCTATATCATCCTTGAACAGAAGGGATATGATATTGTAAAAGATTTTCCTCCTATAAGAGTGTGGGGCACCATCGGATTTATTGCTGCTATGTGGATTGTTGATTTCTTCGGTTGGACTAATTCCAACATGCAATTAATATTCAGCGCTGCTTCCGCTTTTGTGTTGGGGATTTATGCATTTACAGTATCGCAATGCCCACCGGTTAAATCCACTAAAGACGGTTCGTTTTTTTCTTCGATGGGTCTGGATGCTTTTGTGTTATTCAAGCAACGAAAAATGTTTGTGTTCTTTTTGTTCGCTATGTTTCTGGGTGCTGCGTTGCAAATTACCAATGCTTTTGGAGGTTCGTTTTTAGAAAGCTTTAAAACAACATTGCCTGATTCGTTTGGCGTAAAGCATTCTAATCTTTTACTTTCTATCTCTCAGATTTCCGAAACTCTTTTCATCCTTACCATCCCATTTTTCCTGCATAAATTCGGAATTAAAAAAGTAATGCTCATCAGCATCTTCGCCTGGGTTTTCAGGTTTGGATTATTTGCAATCGGTGATCCTGGTACAGGTTTATGGCTGCTCATTCTTTCAATGATCATCTATGGAATGGCATTTGATTTTTTCAATATCTCCGGTTCTTTGTTTGTAGAAAAAGAATCTCCTTCCAATATGAGAGCAAGCGCACAAGGTTTATTTATGTTTATGACTAATGGTATTGGGGCAATGTGTGGAGGATATCTAAGCGGATTGGTGGTAGATCATTTTACAACTGACGGAATAACTAATTGGCAAAACACCTGGTTTGCTTTTGCAGGATATGCACTTGTATTAGGATTGATATTTCCTTTTGTTTTCAAATACAAACATGATTCGAAATAATGTGCCTAATGTGCCTAATGTGCTGATGAATGTGGATGTGCTGATGATGAAAACGTGCTGATGAAAATTAATACCATTTATGTGATTTTCATCAGCACATTAGCACATCAACAAATCAGCACAGTAATTACCTTTACCTCATGTTTCTCTACCTAAAACTTTTTAAAGAAAGTGCATTGATGGCATTTAATGCATTGGTGGTAAACAAGCTCCGTACTTTTTTATCATTACTCGGAATTACCATCGGCATTTTTGCCATCATCAGTGTGTTCACTGCCGTGGATGGATTAGAGAACAACGTGAAGGGCAGCATCGAATCACTCGGTAACAATGTTATCTACGTGGAAAAATGGCCCTGGGCTTTTGGTGGTGATTATCCCTGGTGGAAATACTGGCAGCGACCCGTTGCTTCTTATAAAGAAATGGAGCAGCTCAAAAACCGTTCATCATTGGCAGAGGGTTTTGCTTTTATGGCATGGATAGGTAATCAAACAATAAAACACAAAAGCAACAGTGTGGAGAACTGCGACATTACGTTGGTTTCTCATACGTATGCAGATATCAACAGCTTTAATTTAAGCAGCGGAAGGTATTTTACTGAAGCAGAATCGGAAAGCGGTTACCCGGTTGCCATACTGGGTTACGATGTGGACAAAAATTTATTTCCCTTTGAAACATCACTTGGAAAAAATGTAACCATGCGTGGCCGCAAGCTGCAGGTGATAGGTGTGTTTGCAAAAGAAGGAGAAAGCATCATAGGTGACAGCCATGATAACACGATAGTTGTTCCTGTAAACTTTGCACGCAAGATACTTGACATACGCTCTGACCGTTTGAATCCTTTTATAATGGTGAAAGCGAAAGAAGGAATTTCAAACAGCGAATTAATGGATGAGCTGCGAGGCAACATGCGATCTATCCGCAGACTTCGACCTGTGGAAGAAGATAATTTTGCGTTGAATGAAACCAAATTACTTTCTACGCAGATCAGCGGATTGTTCAGCGCAATAAGCATGGCTGGCTGGATCATCGGTGGGTTTTCCATTCTTGTGGGAGGGTTTGGCATTGCTAACATTATGTTTGTTTCTGTAAAAGAGCGAACAGGAATCATTGGCATACAAAAATCGTTAGGAGCAAAGAATTATTTTATCCTCATACAGTTTTTAACTGAAGCAGTGGTACTTTGTTTGATTGGCGGAGCATTAGGTTTGCTCCTTGTTTTTATTGCATCGTTTACAGCATCACAGCTAATGGATTTTGATATGCCGCTTACAATTAACAATATAATTCTTGGATTAAGTGTGAGTGCTATCATTGGAATTGTTTCAGGATTTGTTCCTGCCTTTACTGCATCAAGGCTTGACCCGGTGGAGGCGATAAGAGCGAACGGATAGAAAAAATATTTCTAATTCACCAACAACAACTTCGTCACACAAGCATTCTGCCCTTCGGCATCAGTTGAAAAAACAAGATATACACCTGTTTGTACACGTTCACCTTTTAGGTTACGTCCGGTCCAGATGGCTTGTCCACCTAACGACTTGCCTTCGTAAACCAAAGTGCCGCTTACATCGGTTATCTTAATATTACTATTGGAAACAACTCCTTTAATAGCAATGGGCCCATCATAATTTTCGCGTACAGGATTAGGATACACCAATACATCGCCACACTTCTCTCCACCTTCAATGGCATCACTCTGGTAGGAAACCAATCCTTTATCAGTTCCAATAAAAACCTCTCCTGATATTTTATTAATTGCCAGGGCGGTAACATTGTTTGAAAATATAGGACTGTTGTCAGGAGTGAAATGATACACCTGCGATTGTCCGTCAGGCGAGAAAAGATAAAGACCTGAAGTTTGTGTTCCTACCCATTTTCTGTTTGCACCATCCACGGCAATGGCGGTTACGATTTCTGTTTCCAGTAAATACTGGTAAGTATTATCCTGCTTAATAAGAATTTGCTGAGCATCATAATTTCCACCACTGAACACAGCAGAGGGAGAATAAATTACAGCAATACCTTTGGCGGTACCCAGCCACAGCTGACCTTCTAAATCTTCAGCCATGCTGTACACATTTATATCAGGCAGGTTGCCCGTACCTTCTTCTCCGTTTAATAATTTGCTTTGGTCGTCAGAGGCGTCACCAGGTGTTCCATTCGTACTCATCACGAATAATCCATCCGCACCATTACCATACATCTGCACCCATACTTGTCCATAGGAGTCAACAAAGAGCTCACCCGCAAAAGGAGTGGAGTTAATTGTTCCGGGAAAAGAAAAACGTTTCCATTCACCCGTAGCTAATCTTACATTCACAAATGCAGCCACACCTGAATTCACCATCCACAGGTTTCCTTTATCATCATAGCTTAATCCCTGAACTTTCACCTGTCCGGTATTACCTACCATCCTTTGCAACGTGCTGTTATAGTCGTAATAATATTTCTGTGCATCCTTGTCATAGAAATCCATCAGACCATCACCGGCTGATCCGATAAAAACATGCTTTGCATCCGACTGATCTACTGCTAATGACATATTATCAAAAAAGCCGGTTGAATCAAATGCAACAACATTTTCCCTTGTAAAAGAAGTCCAGCTTCTATCCTGAAACTTAGATATGCTTGCACTACGATAACCATTTGACCATTTAGGATCTTTACCGGAATGCGTTACCCATAAAATATTATTCTGAATGCCCAGGTCGCTCACCAAACTGCTCACTGGTCCATTGGGATGTATCGTTTCAGTGGTAATACCATTCCATTTTATCAATCCTTTTTCATGATCTGCTATCCACATTATCTGCTGCGCATCTTTAAATGCATCACGGATGATTGTTCCGGGAAACACGCTTCCATCAAATTGCTGAACTATAGTATTAAGATTTGCATCAAACACTTTAACACTGTTATCATTGGTAACAAGAAACTCATTATTACTTACACGAAAAGAATAATTATGACTATTACCCGATACAGCAGGAAAATTATTTATCCAGTTAGTTTGATCAAATGCATACACCGCATCTGAAATATAATTTCCGCTGTTGTCTGTTATCACATAATTGGCAATAATATGATTGGAGAAAGATTCGATCAGATTAAAGTATCCGGGCGCTATTACAGGCGGAGGGATGGAAACCCATTCATTAAAATTATTGAGATTACTGCTGTTAACAGGCGCACGCAGAATACCATTATCAGTGGCTGCATAAAACCAATTGGCATCAGTTACAACTTCATTAACATTTAAACTTGCACCGTTGGGAGCAATGAAATAAGTATCCTTTATCTCCTGTTTTTGTAAATCAATTACCACAATACCAAAGCCACATCCCAAATATGCAAACCGTCCACTTACCCGGATACTGTTAATTGCCTTGTTGCCCGGAATGTTTTTTCTTTTAATATCAGAAAGATTAAAAACACTTCCATCATCATGAACCAAATCAATATTAGAGTTGGTGTAAGCAATTATCAAGGTGTGATAGTCTCTGCTATATTCAATGGTAGAAACACCAAAATCATTTAACCCGCTTAATTTACTGAACCGCTGCAGGCTGTTATCATCTTTCAGGTATGCAAAAAGTCCGTCATCAGTGGCGCAGAAAACTTTGTTGGTTCCATCAGCAAGCGTACGTGCGTGGAGGTAAGGCAAATGTTCAGTCCAAGTGCCTATGGCAAGATTTTGCGCATGGCTGTTGAAACTGAATTGAGTAATTATAATAAGCAGATAAAATCTTTGCATGATAAGAATTAGTAGGGCTTTATTGAACTGTAATTATGCATGTTTATTGTGCATACAAAGGTGAAAAATAAGATTGTAACAGCGCTAAATCGAATATACTTTACTTTCGTGCTCCTTAAAAAAATATTTTATGCTTCGTACAAATACCTGTGGTGAACTTACACTGCAACAAGCAGGCACAACAGTTACTTTATGCGGCTGGGTGCAACGCTCACGTGATTTAGGCGGAATGACCTTTGTTGATCTCCGCGACCGTTACGGAATTACACAATTGGTTTTTAATACCGATACTGATAAATCTTTAGGCGATGCTGCACGTCAGTTAGGTCGTGAATATGTTATCAGTGCAACAGGTAAAGTAGCTGAACGAAGTAATAAAAATCCTAAGATGATTACCGGTGATATTGAAATCATTGTGGAGAAATTAGAGATACTGAACGCTGCCGCTACACCGCCTTTTACTATCGAAGATCAAACCGATGGCGGTGACGACTTGCGGATGAAGTACCGTTACCTGGATTTACGAAGAAGCAATGTGAGGAGTAATCTTGAGTTACGTCATCGGCTGGCTATTGAAACTCGTAATTATCTTGACTCACAAAAATTTCTGGAAGTTGAAACGCCAGTATTAATTAAATCCACTCCTGAAGGCGCCCGTGATTTTGTGGTTCCTTCAAGAATGAATGCAGGACAATTTTATGCTTTACCGCAATCACCGCAAACATTCAAACAATTACTGATGGTTGCAGGTTTCGATCGTTACTATCAGATTGTAAAATGCTTTCGTGATGAGGACTTGCGTGCTGACCGTCAGCCGGAGTTCACACAGATTGATTGTGAAATGAGTTTTGTAACTCGCGAAGATATTCTCCAAACTTTTGAAAGACTGGTAAAACATTTATTTCAAAAGGTAAAAAATATTTCCATTGATAAATTGCCACGCATCACTTATGCTGAGGCAATGAAATATTACGGAAGTGATAAACCGGATACACGTTTTGAAATGAAATTTGTTTATCTGAAAAATAATGATGCAGAAGACATCTCCCCTCTCCTTTGGAGTGGGGCAGGGGGTGAGGCTTTTAAAGTTTTTGATGATGCAGAGGCAGTAATTGGTATTTGTGCTAAAGGTTGTGCTGAATATACACGCAAGCAACTGGATGAGCTAACAGAGTTTGTAAAACGACCGCAGATTGGTGCAAGCGGATTAGTTTATGCGAGATATAATACGGATGGAACATTAAAATCATCAGTAGATAAATTTTATGCGGCTGAAGATTTACAAAAATGGGCTGAAGCATTCGGAGCACAACAAGGTGATCTTATATTAATCCTTGCCGGGAAAAAAGAAAAGACACAAAAAGCATTAAGCGAATTGCGCCTTGAAATGGGAAGCCGTTTAGGGTTGCGTGATAAAAATAAATTCTCCTGTTTATGGGTTGTTGATTTTCCTTTGCTCGAATACAATGAAGAAATGAATCGCTGGTTTGCCATGCATCATCCATTTACTTCGCCTTTGCCGGAAGATGCGCCACAATTGGAAACCAATCCCGGTGCAGTGCGTGCAAATGCCTATGACATAGTTATTAACGGAGTAGAGATTGGAGGTGGTTCTATAAGGATACATGACAAGCCAATGCAACAAAAAATGTTGGGCTTGTTAGGATTTACCCCTGAGCAGGCGCAGTCGCAATTCGGGTTTTTACTCAATGCTTTTGAATATGGTGCTCCTCCACATGGAGGTATCGCTCTGGGTTTCGATCGCCTGTGTTCTATGTTTGGAGGATCAGACAGTATCCGCGATTTTATTGCTTTTCCAAAAAACAACAGTGGAAGGGATGTGATGATTGATGCTCCTTCTGAAATTGAAGAAGAACAATTGAAAGAACTCAACCTGAAATTGCGGTAATATTTTTCAGTATAATGTAACATTTGCCTTGAGTGCCTCGTAAACGAGTGTATTAAAAAAATACGCATGAAACGATTGGTACTATTTGCAGGCATTTGTTTCGCATTATTATCCTGTACCCGCATTAAAGCACAATCCACTGAAAAGAAAACAATGGAATTAGTGATGGAAGTTCCAATGGCTGATCCTGTTAAATCACTTAAAGTGTTAAAGAAAAAGCTCAATGCATTATCAGAGGTAAGGATTGAAGGATTTTGTGACACGCATAAATTACTGTTGCTTCGACTGAATCCGGAAGAATATTTTAATGTGTTGGTTGCTGTGGATGAAGCAGGATATAATTACTACATCAAAAAAGATTTGAATATAGCAGAAGTGATGAGCACTTGTGAATCAGGTGCGCTTTATACAAAGGAAAGCTCAAGTCTTGAATAATTTTCTCAGTACACTACGCCAAGTAAAAGTTAAATGTTTGGTTTGTTGATCCTCTAAAAAGTATTTATAAAATCCGTTATCAACCGAAATACTTCTTTGTATTTTGTTAATGGAAGCGTTTCTCCTTTATCATCAATATCATGATAAGCTTTAATTCCTCCCAGTGTATAAAGAAAAAAAGCAGGCACTCCCTTTTCTGAAAAATAATAATGATCGCTGTTGCGTGCTTTACCCCGTTTGCCGATGTTATTTAAATAGTGATGCACATTATTTAAGCTATCAATCATATTAAATTGTTGCTGATGTAATGCTCCATTCACCACCATCAAACCATCATCTCCTGTTCCAAGTAAATCTAAATTGATCAGGAATTTTATTTTCTCCAATGGTACAACAGGGTGTTCAGTATAAAATTTCGAACCAAGCAAGCCTGCTTCTTCTCCTGCAAAAGCAATAAACAACAAACTGTATTTAGAATAATTTTTTTGTGAAAATGATTTGGCAAGATTCAGCATCATTGCTATTCCACTCGCATTATCATTAGCTCCCGGAAAACAAGTTTTGGTTCCCATCATTCCCAGATGATCAAGATGAGCGGTAATTACAATAAATGAATCCGGAATTACCTTGCCTTTAATTTCTGCAATCACATTTTTTGCTGTGTGCTGAATAAATTTATTCTTTATGTTGAATTGAATCTCCTTTGGATTTTTTGGCAAAGCAGATTTTAATATTCTGATATCGGGATAAGAAAAAACGTTTGAACTCACACTCCATGTCAGTTTGGTTGGTTCAACCATAACAATTCCTTTTGCACCCAATGTATTATCATCCCACTCATTAAATAATTTAGATTGCTCAGTTGAAATGTTATCCGGTTTTTGAACGAATACAACTTTATCTTTCACCTGAACTCCGGTGTAATCAGATGGTGGTTTATCTGCATTAAATATTTTAAATTTTCCTTTAACCGATGAAGAAGAAGGATGCACAATATAATCTCTGCCTGGTATTAATTTTTTTCCGTCAATGCAAATTTTCATTTTTGATGGAAAGGTGTTTACAGGAAAATCAAATGGCTGAAAATAATTTTCAGTAAGGGGCAAAAGATTTAATCGCCTGAATTCATCAGCAATAAATTGTGCAGCTTTTACATCACCATTTTTTACATAACCACGACCGTGATAAGATTCAGAAGTAAGTGTGTTGATCACCGATCGCGCATAAAGACTATCCTGCGCAACTGAAAAGTTTGAAATTAGAATTAGTGAGAGAAAAATAAATAAGCTAAAAATAAAATCTGATTTACGTTTGTCTTCATTCACCGAGCCGTCATTACGGAGGAAACCTGTCATGTCTGAAACAATCAAGCTCAAATGAGTAACCCTGTTTGTTTGCATGTCAAAAAGCCTTTATTGCATTCCCAAACTTTGTGGCATCTAAGTGACAGGTTTCCTCCTGAATGACTTCGAGAATTAAACTCCAAACCTGCGTTTCACTAATTCATCCAACTCATGATAAGTATTGGAAGCGGTATTCCATTTCATTTCCACAGCAAGGTTTTTTAGATGGGCATCTGCCTCGCTGTAATCCGAAAAACTGTTTAATGTTTCTATACTTTGATTATATTGCTGCTGGTTACCGCCAAATAACTCATTCATAAAAGCAAATTTTTCATTGATGCCGATGGATCGTTTTAAATCACCGACAGGATGCTGTTGTAACCTGTCACTTAAACGTTCAGTGTTTGATTTACCAATTTTATGATGAAGTGATTGTTGTGCTTTATAGTTATCAGCAATTGTTGGTACATCATCAAAAAGACTTCCTACCGCTTTTGCCTGCGTTTTTGTTTGTTCCGTAAAAACATTTTCACGTTTGATGGAAGCAGCAACCTGTGCTTCTTCCACCTCCTGTTTATGATTGTTGATTTCTTTTTCCTGATGCGTTTCTATTTCAGGAATAACAGAAGCACTAGCGGCTTCACTGATAATTGCATGAGCCATATTTTCTGAAGAAATAATTTTTTCATCAGCAGCAGCAGTATTCGATTGAATTTTTTCCAATGGCATTGGTTGATTGTTGTTCAACCGGTGAAGCTGCTCATACAAATCACGTATAGTCGCCATCATCAAATCCAGTTCAATCTGAGGAATAGATTTATAATTTTTTGCACGTGTAAACTGATTGTTAAAATTGATGAGCAGTTGCTCAATTTGATTTTCTATCTGATCGCGGTTCATATAATATAGTTTTCTAAAACTTTAAAAAGATGCAGTTATTGTAAGCAGCAAATGTCGCGCAAATTTTTGTCAACTTTTGTTAATCACTTTCAGGAAAATATCATCACCCATGATAATTGGACTTAAAGAAGTTGAGAGAAAGCGATTGTCAGTGGATTGTCATAAACAATATTTACTTTGTCGAAGGTTGCAGATGAGGTTTCTCTCAGTGTATTTAGCCTTTTAGCTTTGCAGCGTGAAATCCCTGTGTATCTTTTTGCTGATATTTTTTTCCGGCAATTTCCTGTACTTAACTAAGGCGCAGTCATTTCGTGTGGTGGATGAAAATAATCATTCCGTACAGAATGCTGCCGTAACATTGAACGAAATTTCAAACGGAAAGTCTGTTCATCGCTTTACTGACAATCATGGATCGGTAAATCTTAAAAACTTCACTTATCCCGTGTATATTCAAATTCATCACCTCGGTTATTTTGATTTAAACGACACTTTGCACGATGCTACTACAAAATCTATCTTACAATTAAAATCCAATGCTGTTAACCTGAAAACAATTTCTGTCACAGGTTCCTACGCGCCTTCGGTGGCTGATAAATCAGTTTACAAAGTAGATGTTATCACACGTGAGCAAATTGATCATCAGGCTGCTAATAATCTTGAAAATCTTTTATCGCAACAGGTTAACATGCGTATTGAACGTGATCAATCGCTGGGAAGCAGTTTGCTATTACAGGGGATGAGTGGTTCCAATATTAAATTTTTAGTTGATGGCGTTCCGGTTATCGGGCGTAAATATGGTTTTATTGATTTGAGTCAGCTCAATCTGAATAATATTGATCATATTGAAATAGTTAAAGGTTCAATGTCAGTTTTATATGGTACTGATGCTGCAGGCGGGGTTATTAATCTCATCACAAAAAATAATGAAAAAGATAAACTGAATGGAGGAATAAGTACTTACTATGAAAATATTGGTCAGTACAATGCTGATATGTATGCAGGCTGGAAATTTAAAAAAACAGATGTGCGTATTTCAGGCGGAAGAAATTTTTTCGATGGATGGAGCAAAGTAGATACTAATGCACGTTCGTTTGACTGGAAACCAAAAGAACAGTATGTCGGCAATGTGAAGCTGTCGCAACATTTTAACAGGTTGCGGTTGACATTGCAGAGTGATTATATGCATGATAAGGTGATTGACAAATCAGAAGTTCGTGGTTTGCCTTATGATGCTTATGGCTTGGATGAATATAATATAACAACACGTTTCAATAATCAACTGTATGCTGAGTTGCCGATCAACAGCAATTTGAATATGAATTTTACTGGTGCGTATTCATTTTATGAAGCACGAAAAAATAAATATGTAAAAGATCTTGTTGATCTCTCGCAAGAGTTATCATCTAATCCAACTGATCACGACACCACGAGGTTTTATACTGCTTTCGCAAGATATGTTTTCAACCGTGCAAAAACAGAAGGTATTTTTAATTATGAGTTGGGTTTAGAGTTGAATAATGAAAGAGGAACAGGTAAACGGATTGATGATGGAAAAATACATGCCATTGGAGATTATTCTGTGTTTGCCAGTATAGAATATAAACCCGTTAAAGCATTAACCATTCGTCCCGGTGTGCGTTATGCATATAACACTTCATATAAAGCTCCTGTAATTCCATCATTACATATTCTATATGATATAAGCAGGCAAATCACGTGGCGGGCTTCTTATGGACGGGGTTTCCGTGCTCCGGGTCTCAAGGAATTATATTTATCTTTTCATGATTCCAATCACAATATTGATGGCAACCAAGCTCTTAATGCTGAAACTTCTCATTACATGGAGACATCAGCCGTATGGAAATTTTTAAAAGAAAAATATTTAATCCGTGTTGAGCCTTCTGTTTTTTATAATGTAGTGAGAGATAAAATTGCTTTGGCAGAAAAAGGATCAAGCAGCGATAATTACTTTACTTATTTAAACGTGGAAAAATTTATCTCCAACGGAGCAGAGCTGCAGGCGCATTTTACCATGAAAAATTTTCACTTTAACGCAGGATACAACTACACGGGTGTGTACAATACTTTTTATGGAACAACCGGTACAACTGACTTTGCATGGTCGCCAAGCATCAATGCTTCACTGGATTATACATATCCTAAAACAAATACCACATTAGCAATATTTACAAAATTCAATGGTAAGCAACCTGTTTATTTAATTCAAAGTGATAACAGCCTTCAGCGGTATATTAATGATGATTACACACTTGTAGAAATAAATATTTCGCAACGGTTTTATAAAGAGCGATTGATAGTACAGGGTGGTGTTATGAACTTGCTGGATGTAACCAATGTGAAAACATACAGCACAGCAACAGCTCACAGCAGCAACTCAACTGATGCACTGGTAGGTATGGGACGTAGTTTATTTCTGAAACTTCAATTGCATTTCTGATGAGAAACATTTTTTATCTCTTTATCTTATGTTTATCAACGATATTGTTTTCCTGTGAGAAAGAAGATAAAGCAGTTGTATTACCTCCACCCGGAGCACTCACAAAAGCAACAGCGGATATCGGACCCAACTATGACCAACAGGTTTATGTAAATCTTGCAACAGGAAATAAGGTTACCCGTCCATTCAAAAATTATGATCTTGCTTTTGAGGCATCAGCAACTGGCTATCATATTTATCTCAACACAGGTAAGTTTATGTTTGCATGCCGCACCGGAAGAACTGATATAACAACTGCTGATACTATCGGACGAACCTGGTATATTGATAACGATCACCTGGATGATGACAGCACCGCAATTAATAATGGATTTAATAACAGCGCAACTGCCAGCGAAGTTTTTGTAATTGACCGTGGTAAACCTGAATACCTCTTTAACTGGTCAGAACGGTTACGTAAAATAATTATTAAAGAAGTGACTGATTCATCTTACACCATTATTTACAGTAAGTATAATAACACAGCACTTGATACTTTCATTGTACCCAAAAATCCTGCTTATTCATTAATGTATTTCAGCTTTGATAATGGAGGAAAAATGGTGGAGATGGCACCTGAAAAAAATCAATGGGATTTTGTTTTCACAAGATATACGCACACTTTTTATGATGAACCTATTGGCTCTCCTTATCGTTATTATTTGGTGAATGGAGGCGGATTAAGTAACCGCTGGAACGGAGTTACCGGTACAAGAATAAAAGATTCATTACCCAATTACATTCCCTTTGCTGATTTCCAATATTCACATGTTGCAAATTTTAATTTAACTCCTCATGCTGATGCGATCGGATACGACTGGAAAAGTTATGATTTTAACAGCAGCAGTTATATCATCATTCCTAACAATTACTATATCATAAAAGCATCAGATGGATTGTATTATAAAATACGGTTCATCGATTTCTATAATCCGCAAACAGGTGATAAAGGGCTAATCACTTTTGAATATCAACGAATATAAATTAACAACATCATAAATAAATTATATCATGAAAAAATCAGTACTACTATTAAGTATTTTATTGTATTCATCCTGGTTCACAAAAATGCATGCACAGGTTATTGTTGACAGCGTTAGCATTCAGCCGGGATATACCAATCAAACGTATTACAGCATGCCGAATGGCACCTTGTCAACAGTGAGCAATACCGACTGGGATTTAGGATTTCAGATTCGTGGCTTTGCTGCCTCTATCATTATCAATTCAAAAAACAATGTGCATCTGTATAAAGCCAATAAAGATGTAAGTCAATGGGCGTCCATGACAGTGGCAGATACCACAGGACTATTAAATCCGTCAAACGAGTTGCTGAACTCTGATACATCATGGGACTGGGGCGCTTTCAATATTACTGGCGATACTTCTAATGCCTTTGATTTAGGGTGGGGTGTTTATGATCCTCCTACACATTATGTAATTGGCGATTCATTGTATTTCATCAAGCTTTCAACTGGTGATTATAAAAAATTATGGATTGAAGTATTGATGAATGGTGCTTATCATTTCCGTCATGCTGATTTAGATGGCAGCAATGAAACCCTTGACACGCTGGTTAAATCAAATTTTCCCAGCAAATATTTTGGATACTTCAGTATAACTAATAATACTACGATTGACCGTGAGCCTGTTTTTAATGCATGGGATCTGGTGTTCACTCAATACCTCACACTCACTCCATTTGTTTATAAAGTTGCAGGTGTGTTGAGTAATGATAGTGTGAATGTTGCAAAAGCATATCCTGTGGATGTAAATGCTGTAAATGCAAATTCATTTCCTTACCGTTATGCAATCAATGCAATTGGTTTTGATTGGAAAGCGTATGATTTCGCCACTAACACATGGACCATTGAAGACTCACTGGTTTACTTTGTTCAATCAAAAAATAATACTGTCTGGAAAATGATCTTTACAGGATTTGGTGGCGGTGCAACAGGAAAATATTATTTCACAAAAGAATTTGTTGGTGTTACAGGCTTAGCTGAACAAAGTGCTCCGCAAATTTTAAGTGCATATCCAAACCCTGCTTCTTCGATGGTTCAATTGGTGATTAATAATGATACCAAATCAGCTGTTCAATATTATCAGATTGTAAATACTTTAGGTAATGTAGTAGATCAGCAATCAATTAACCTGGGTTCAGGATTAAACAGTTTTTCCATTGCAATCAATAATTTAAGTAATGGAATTTATTTTCTGAGAATTGGCAATAATGAAAATCACAGTACACAAAAAATTATAGTACAGCATTAATTTTAATTCAATGATGATGAATCCCTGCAGACTTGTCCTGCGGGGATTTTTTTTGAGTGCGTCTTTTCAAAATCAGGCAATCATTTAATCAGCATTTAATTTATTTTTACCCGCTTCTCATTAAATAATAAAAATGTTTCTTGAACAAACAAAAGGACATCATCCGCGCAAAGGCTGGATAGAAGTGATTTGCGGCAGTATGTTTTCAGGCAAAACGGAGGAATTAATCCGAAGGTTGAAACGTGCGAAAATTGCAAAGCAGCAAGTAGAAATTTTCAAGCCGATGGTTGACAGGCGTTATCATGATTTAAATATCGTGTCGCATGATGCAAATCAGATAACAAGCACACCTGTGCCGGCAGCTTCCAATCTTTTATTGTTTGCCAATGAAGTGGATGTAATCGGAATTGATGAAGCACAGTTTTTTGATGATGAGTTGCCAAATGTTTGCGAGCAATTAGCCAACACCGGAACCAGGGTCATCATTGCCGGATTGGATATGGATTTTTTGGGCAAGCCATTTGGTCCCATGCCACAGCTGCTTGCTATTGCAGATTATATTACTAAAGTACACGCCATCTGTATGAATTGCGGTGATCTTGCTTCTCATTCTTATCGTACAGTAAAAGAAGAATCACTTATTCTGTTAGGAGAAAAAGATAGCTACATCCCTTTATGCCGCAGTTGTTTTGTAAAGGAAACAAAGAAGATTAATGCGTAAAATATTTATTTTATTTTTATTTTTTCCGATACTGTTAAATGCCCAGCCTTATTTTGATGTAGCAAGTATTCAGACCTCCTCATCAAGCCATACATTGAATAATGATACGAACAAATTTCCCCTCTCAGTAAACTGGCTTACAGCAAACTTTAGCTTGCCGCTTAAGTTAAACCGTTCAAATTTATTTATCACCACGGCAGGTTATGAGCAATTTTCATTGGAAGGAAAATCATCTGAGCTTACACAAACTTTTCACAGCATTCATTTGCCAATGACGCTGCTTCACACCTGGAAGGATACTACATGGAATACTTCATTTACATTTATTCCAAAAATCAACAGCTATTCGCCACTACAAATTAATGAACAAACATTTCAGGCAGGAGGAGCATTGATTGCATCACACAAAGTAAAGCCACACTTCAGGTATTCCTTCGGTGTGTATTACAACCGCGAGTTTTTTGGAAATTATTTTTTACCGTTAGCCGGCATTGAATGGAAAGCAACTCCGCGATTATATGTTTTCGGTTTATTGCCTAATAAGTTCACTGTTGATTATAAAATTAATAAAGCTTTTCATGCTGGTTTTGTATATAAAGGACTAACCACCTCATTCCGGTATAAGCCATCAAGTGTAGCTGATTATTTACGCATCGAAGAAGGACAATTAAAATTATTTACCGATTTCTACATCACAAAAACTATTGTTCTGAACTTAGAAGGAGGAATTATTGTTGCGCGTTCATATGAACTTCAGAATAAAACACCTGTTGATCATCCTGAGTTTAACGTGCGGGAATCAGATTTTTTTAAGATCGGATTGTTTTACAGGGTGTGGCTGTAATATCAGGACTGTTAGCTGAATTACTTAAAAGTGAGAATTGAAAACAAATGTCATACTTTGACGTTCTAAACCAAACCGGTGCACTTATCTTTAATATATCATACTTAAAGGTGATCTTTAAATTCGAACTAAAGCAGGATTCGCTACCCGGAAAGCCTTATTATATTATTACATTTGCGCTCCCAATATAAAAATGAGTTTTAAAGAGTTAATAGACCGGACGCGACTGCCACGTCACATTGCAATTATTATGGATGGCAACGGGCGCTGGGCAAAGCAGCATGGCAAGCTGCGCACATTCGGGCACAGGCATGGTGTAACTGCTGTTCGCGACACAGTGGAAGGCGCTGCAGAATTAGGCATTGAATATTTAACACTTTATGCATTCTCTACTGAAAACTGGAACCGTCCGCAAATAGAAGTGGATACCCTCATGCAACTCCTGGTTACTACCATCGGTAAAGAAACCAAAACACTGATGGAAAATAATATCCGTCTTAAGGTAATTGGCAATATAGAAAGTCTGCCTTCACGTGTTTTTAAAAACCTGAAGCAGGCAATGGATACCACCGCTAATAATACACGGATGACATTGGTACTTGCATTGAGCTATTCATCACGATGGGAAATTACAAGCGCAGTAAAGCAAATCGCACAAAAAGTGAAGGATGGCCTATTAAATCCTTCGCATATAAACGAACAGGTTATTGAGCAGCATTTATGCACTGCAGGTTTTGCCGAGCCTGAATTATTAATCCGTACCAGTGGTGAACACCGTATCAGCAATTATCTGTTATGGCAAATTGCTTATGCCGAACTTTATTTTACACAAATCTTATGGCCTGATTTCAGGCGTGAGCATTTATACGAAGCCATTGTTGATTTTCAAAAACGTGAACGCAGGTTTGGACTTGTGTCAGAACAAATTCAGGAACATAATGCTTAAAAAAACTTCACTGCTTTTTATCTTTTTACTTTTTGTTTCTTTGCTCAAAGCACAAGTGCAGTTAGGAGATAGTATGATGCTTGATTACGACACTCCAAAGGAATATGAAATAGGGGGCATTACTGTGAGTGGTGTACAGTTTTTAGATGAAGGCGTATTGCTTACATTAACTGGCTTGGCTGTTGGTGATAAGATAAAAGTGCCCGGAGATAAAATAACGCAAGCCATTGAAAATCTCTGGAAGCAAGGCTTGCTTACTGACATTAAAGTGCGTGCAGTAAAGATAACAGGCGGCAAAATTTTTCTTGATTTTCAGTTGCAGGAGCGTCCCCGCTTATCAAAATTTACTTTTGAAGGAATTAGAAGAGGAGAAGCAGATAAGCTGCGGGAGAAATTACAGCTTGTAAAGGGAAAAGTTTTAACCGAGAACCTGATACAGTCCACTAAAAACCAGGTGCAGAAATATTTTATTGAGAAAGGTTTTCTGTTTACTGAAGTAAATATAGAAACCGAACGCGACACTACTGCTCCTAACAGTGAGCTCATGCGCATCAGGATATCTAACAAAAGAAGAATTAAAATTCATGATATAAATATTACAGGAAATCATGAATTTTCAGATAGGAAAATCAAGCGCAAAATGAAAGGCACCAAATCAAAGGGCTTTCTCAAATTCGTTACTTCAAAATACAATGCAGAAGCATTTGAAGAGGACAAGCAAAAGATTACTGAGGCTTATCAGAGCAAAGGTTTCAGAGATGCAAGGGTGGTGAGAGATTCTGTTTACCGCTACAATCATAAATCAGTAAATATTGACATGACCATTGATGAAGGCCATAAATATTACTTCCGCAACATTACCTGGGTTGGCAACACAAAATATTCTTCCACACAGCTGGGTCAGATTTTAGGAATCAATAAAGGGGATGTCTATAACCAGAAAAAACTGGATGAAGGATTATCGCTGAATCAAAACGGGCGCGATGTGAGCTCACTTTATATGGATGATGGTTATTTGTTTTTCCAGGTTAACCCTGTGGAAGTGCAGGTGGAAGGCGACAGCATTGATATGGAAATGCGTGTGTATGAAGGCAAGCAAGCTGTAATTAATCATGTAACAGTAAAAGGAAATACTAAAACAAACGATAAAGTAATTCTGCGCGAAATACGCACACAGCCCGGTCAGTTATTCAGCCGTTCAGATATTATCCGAACGCAACGGGAGCTGGCGCAGTTAGGTTATTTTGACCAGGAAAAATTAGCAGTGAACCCAAAACCCAATCCTGCTGATGGCACTGTAGATATTGAATACGTGGTGGACGAGCGTCCTTCTGATCAGTTGGAATTATCAGGTGGATGGGGCGCAGGACAAGTGGTGGGAACATTGGGTTTGAAATTCAGTAATTTTTCTGCACGCAATATTTTTAATAAAAAATCCTATACACCACTCCCTTCGGGTGACGGGCAACAGTTAAGCCTCCGTTTTCAGTCAAACGGTATTCAGTATCAAAGCTACAATGCCTCCTTCACCGAGCCATGGCTTGGTGGTAAAAAACCCAATTCATTAACCTTTTCTGTTTATCGTTCAGTGCAAACCAATGGCTTGAAGCGAAGCAATGAAAACCGTGCTGACATTCAAATCACCGGAGTTTCTGTGGGATTAGGACGCAGGTTAAAATGGCCTGATGATTATTTCAATATCTATCATGAAGTATCATTGCAGCACTATGAACTGAATAATTACACCACCAGTTTTTTATTCAGCAATGGTTCATCCAACAATTTAAATTTTCAGCAAACCATATCACGTAATTCTGTGGATGGATTCATCTGGATAAGGTCAGGATCACAAATTTCTTTCACTGTTCAGGCTACTCCGCCCTTTTCACTTTTTAACAATATAGATTACACCACCGCCTCTGACCAGGTTAAATACCGGTGGATTGAATATCACAAATGGAAATTCAGCGGTTCATGGTTTAAAAGTCTGGGTAGTAAGTTTGTAGTTAATGCACGCACCAATTTCGGCTTCCTTGGTTTTTATAATAAGAAGATCGGTCAATCACCTTTTGAAAGATTTTACCTTGGCGGTGACGGGCTTAGCGGATTCTCGCTTGACGGAAGAGAGATTATCGCTTTGCGCGGATATGAAAACAACACCATTACTCCACGTAACAACGTTACCTACATTGGTGGTACCGCTTATGATAAATTTACGTTAGAGCTTCGTTTCCCTGTATCGCTTAATCCGCAGGCTACCATTTATACTTTAGGATTTATTGAAGGCGGAAACAACTGGTCAAGGTTCCGAGATTTTAACCCTTATGACATGAAACGTTCGGCAGGTGTTGGTTTCCGTATCTTCTTACCAATGTTCGGCTTGTTAGGTCTCGACTGGGGTTATGGTTTTGATAAAGTAAATAATCTTCCGGGTGTTCAGGGTGGTCATTTCCATTTCACCATTGGTCAGCAGTTTTAATCGAGTAGATAGTAGATAGTAGATAGTAGATAGTATTAATCGTAAATCCACAAATCCTAAATCCCAAATCCTTCATTCCAGCTTCAGCCACTAGCGCGATTTTTTTTACTTTTGGCACGGAAATTTGAAAAGCTGCAGCAAAATTTAGCATCATGAAACACAACATTAAATTATTACTCGCACTGGTTTTTACCATTTGCGCACCTTTCTCAATTTTTGCTCAGAAATATGCATTTGTTGACACCCAGTATATCTTAGATAATATTTCCGATTATAAAGCAGCACAACAGCAGCTGGACCAGGTAAGCATCAACTGGCAAAAAGAAATTGAAGCCAAATATGCTGTTATTGATAAATTATACAAGGACTATCAGGCGGAGCAGATACTTTTAACTGAAGAGATGAAACGTAAGCGCGAAGCAGAAATCACCACCAAAGAAAAAGAAGTAAAGGAATTTCAAAAACAGAAATTTGGTTTTGAAGGCGAGCTGTTCAGGAAAAAACAAGAATTAGTAAAGCCCATTCAGGATAAAATTTACAATGCCATTAAAAAATTAGCTACTGACCAGGGCTATGCCGTTATCTTTGATAAAAGCAGCGAACACCTCACCATGCTTTACACTAATCCTAAATATGATAAGAGTGATGATATACTTTTATCAATGGGATATAAAGCAGGTACTAAAACCGGTGGTGGAGTTATTGATCTGCATGGTGGCGGTGGTGACAAAAGCAGCGGTGGCAATGCCCCTAAAAGCAATACCGGCAACGACCGTGGCAATACCCCTGATAAAAAATAATTTTCATATATAATCGTAAATCATAAATTGTAAATCCCAAAACCCTCATGTCAAAAATCTTAAAACTGTCATTACTTGTTTTGATAATTGTTTCAACAAAGTTGCAGGCGCAGGCGCAAAAGTTTGGTCATATTAATTCCACTTTATTGCTGCAGCAGATGCCTGAAACAAAAAATGCTGATACCACTGTTCAGAAATTTGGTTCTACTTTGGAGTCGCAGCTTAAAACCATGACTGCCGAGTATCAGAATAAAGTGAATGATTACAAAAACAAAGAGCAATCAATGGCTGACCCCATTAAAGATGCAAAGCTGAAAGAAATAAGTGACCTGGAGCAACGCATTCAGGATTTCCAGGAGAGTGCGCAGTCATCCATCCAGAAAAAGAAAGAAGAAATTTATTCGCCCATCATTAAAAAAGCAGAAGATGCCATACACAGCATTGCCAAAGACAAAGGATATGCATATATTTTTGATACCAGCGTGGGTGCATTTCTTTATGCACAGGATTCAGATGATATAATGCCTTTGGTAAAAGCTAAGCTTGGACTGAAATAAAAACTGTAGAAAGCAGATAGTAGAAAGTAGTTAGTATAAAACAATACATGTACAGAAGCTGCCTTTGAATATATCGCAGCTTTTTTATTTCCTTCTACTCTCTACTCTACTTTCTACTTTCTACTCTCTACTTTATACTTTATACTCATGTCCTCCTCGCAGCCCCTCGGCATTTTCGATTCCGGCATAGGCGGGCTCACCGTTGCAAGTGCGGTAAACGAATTGCTGCCCAATGAATCATTAATTTATTTTGGCGACACTGCCCATTTACCTTACGGTGATAAATCGCCTGCCTCCATTCAAAAATGGTCAACAGCCATCAGTGATTTTTTAATGCAGTTCGATTGCAAAATGCTCATCATCGCCTGCAACAGTATTTCATCCGTTGCTTTCGACACAGTTAAAAAAAACATTGGTAAAAAAGCCATTGTAGTAAACGTAATTGATCCCGTGGTGGATTACATTGCCCACCAACCTGCAGCCAAACACATTGGTGTTATCGGCACCAAAGCCACCATACGTTCTGATGTGTATGCACAAAAAATTTTAAAGGCAAATAAAAAAGCTGAAGTATCATCACAAGCCACTCCCCTGCTTGCACCCATGATTGAAGAAGGTTTTTTCAACAACAAAATCAGCCGCACCATCATCCATGATTATTTATCACGTCCCAAGCTGAAAAACATCGACAGTCTCATCCTCGGCTGCACCCATTACCCGCTTATTAAACCCGAGATAGAACAGTATTACAAAAACCGCGTTTCCATTGTTGACTCCGCACAGATAGTTGCTGAGTATGTGCGCGAACAGCTGCAAAAAAATAATTTACTTCACACAGGCAAGCCACGTAAGCACCGTTTTTTTGTTTCTGATTACACCCCTTCTTTCGAACAAAGCACACGCCTGTTTTTTAAAGGCGATGTGAAATTGAAGAAAGAGAATTTGTGGAAGTAATTCTTTTGCAGTGAAACACCGCTGCAGTTAAACACACGGCTTGTCATGCTGACGAAAGAAACCATCTCTGTAAAACAAAATTTACGCTCAACTGTTCCTCTTCAGGGGGTAGGGGTAACTAAATCGAAACCACAATCTGTTCCGGATCACTTGGCGGGCTCAGCGGCAGGTCTTCAAAAGATATTGCAGCATTACTGCCTTCAGTCACCTGGATGGAAATCAGGTCGGGAGGATTAGTGCCTACATTGAGGGTAACAATTCCGTTGCTGCCCGTTACTCCTGAAGGGTTTGTTCCAAGGCTATTGATATTAACCGTGATGCCGGGGAGAGGTTCACCTGTGCCCGTGCGCTGCACCAGTATCTCTACCGACACCATGGATGGGCCTGAAGATGGATACACCCGGTATTGCTGCTGCCGGGCGGCATCACTGGCAAACACTACTTGCGCACAGGTGTAAACCGTGCGCATACGGTCGAATACTGTATTGTGCACTGTAATGCGGTCCTGCCGGCTCACAGGGCGCTCGGCAATGGCATTTTCCTGCAAGGTATTTTTTGAACGTATGTTACCTGCTATGGTGGCAAGCGCATCCACCTGCACCTGTGTGTATCCTTTGGCAAGCAAGTCAGCTTTGTAGGGTGCCTTATCGGCAAAAGAGTTGGCATGATCCAGCAGGTGCGCCATTTTTTCCTGGTCCTGCCGGGCGCGCTCCATCATATCCTGCCCGAACACGCGCTGGCGAACCTTGTCACCGGGATAGGCAATTTCGCTGTACTTGAATAACAAATCAAGCGCTGCCTTGCCTTCGGTTACCGAGGCATTCACGTCAGAGGTAAGCACTTTAATATCGGTCATCACCGTGTTATCCAGCGGAAATGCCAC
The DNA here is from genome assembly GCA_031363705.1 of Bacteroidota bacterium. Classification (GTDB taxonomy): domain Bacteria; phylum Bacteroidota; class Bacteroidia; order AKYH767-A; family OLB10; genus JANLUX01. The sequence goes on along the minus strand of JANLUX010000057.1, from coordinate 1,340 downwards.
AGCCGTGTCAATATCGCTTTGATAAGAGGTGAGGTAAGCCCCGGTTATCCACGGAAACAGCGGGGTGAACTGGGCAAGGTCAGCTTGCAAAAAGCTTTTTTGTGATTGAGCACGCGTTTGCAGCTCTTCGTCCTGCATACTATACAGGCGGATAATTTCTTCTGGCATAAGTTTAAGGTTTTAAGTTTAAATAATATAAATGATCTGATGCCCGAAAGATATTATCGCAACTGCGGACACGGTTACCGCATTTCAGATGGTTATTAACACCCGTTCTATAGTGATTTATGGATTTTCAACAATTTATACCGAAGCATTGGCGAAGTTTACCGCGAACGGTAACGAGGGTTAAACGAACGGTAACGAAGGTTAAACGAACGGTAACGATCATTTAACGTATGTTAACGAACATTAAACGAACGGAAACGATGGATGATTGAACGGAAACGAACGTTATACGTATGTTAACGAAGGTTAAGCGAACGATAGCGAACAGTAAACGAACGGTAACGAACATTGAAAACACGGTGATGATTGCCGCAAACCTGTTAATAATTAAACAGGCGATGAAAATGCAGGAAGGTGATTGTACAATATATTCGGACCGGCAGCCGGATAAAGTCCCTCCCCATTGATCCGGATGGCCAATCATAGAATCTTACCCGGATGCCTCGTGCTCCTTAAAAAAATTATTGCTGATCCATATACCTGCAACTTACAACAACTAAAATATGCCACAACTAATCACTGCTGAAGAAGCCCGCGCGCTGAAGAAGCGCCCCCTGGGAAGAAAACATTTTGTACGCACCGCCATCGAAATGATGGAAGCAGGACAAATCCTGCTTATTGCCCGCGAAGAATTTACCTGGAAAGAACACACTCCCCGCTGGTTCTGCAACGAAATTGCAAGCGCCACGCGGAAAAAATTTACGGTGATGAAACTTGCCGACCGCAAGGGATGGCTGGTGGAGAGAGTGGAGTGAGGGAGGGTAACAATTAAAAGGGTAATTCATCAACCGTAACAGAGGCTTTGTAAGCACGCTTGCGCAATGAGATAATGCCGCGCTTGCTGCGCCCGCACATTATAGCTATTGAACCATTGTTATAAACCTTGCGGGCAGGCCCGCCCTGCCAAAAAAAGTTACCTTTGGCATCAGCATATAAATCTTCTATACCCCTGAACTTATAAACACTGATGGTTGCCATTGATCTAAATACCAAGTTGAAAATGAGGGAGAAAGTTAGTGCAAAAGTTCTTATATATATATGTTATGCGAAACCCGTGGGGCTGCATCGCAACTTAAAACAGTTTACAAGAAACGAACAACAAAGCAGGTCAG